>DIVE01000118.1:3422-4921 GCA_002423265.1 Methylophilaceae bacterium UBA6140
CACAGGCCCGGCAATACGATCTTGTCCGCATCGCCGGCATCCGGCAAACGCCGCAATATCAGTTCCGGCGTCATCAACGCCGCGACTGAGACGCCAATCTGCGCGATGCGATACTTGAAATCCTGTGGATGTTCGGCAGTCTGCATACCGGCCAGCACTTTGTGCAGGCTTTTCTCGGCCAGCTTGCCGGTCAGGAAGAGGAGGTTTTCAGGCATGCCAAACGGTCTTGGATGGCGTTGTGCAGCTGCTGCATGTCAGCGGCAACCGTGGTTTCCTCAAAGGTTTTGAGTGCTTCCATGTTTTTGAGGTCGATACGACGCGGATAGACCTTGACCATATTTTCGCGCGGCGCTTCGGAATCCAGCTCGGGCTCGGTGTCGCAGGCGAAAACAATGCTCGGCACACGGGTCTTGCCGGCTTGGGCATAAAGGTTGGTAACGAGGTTGTCCGAAATGCCGGCCACCATCTTTGCCACTGTGTTGGAGGTCGCCGGAGCGATCACCAGCGTGTGGTATCTGCCTTCATAGAACAGCTCGACCGGCACACTGCTGGCGGTCTTGTCCTGAAAAACCCTTCCGACCTGATGCCGGTAGCCATACTGTTGCAAAAGCTCGGCAGCCGCTTTGCTGAGAAACAGATCGACATCCTGCAACTGGTGAATGATGTCCAGACACTCACGCAAATAGTGGCCTGAGCCTGTCAACGCCCAGGCCAGACGCTTTTCTTCGGAGGCCCGCATTTACGCCCCGAACGGATGGCGCAGGACGATGGTTTCGTCGCGCTCCGGGCCGGTAGAAACGATATCAACAGGAACGTCGCAGAGCACTTCCAGACGCTTGAGATAAGCTTGCGCGTTGGCCGGCAATTCCTCCCAGCGGCTGACGCCGAAGGTGCTCTCGCTCCAGCCCGGCATCGTCTCGTAAATGGCGTTACAACGGGCGACATCGTCGGCACCGACCGGCAGCATGTCAATCACCTTGCCATCCAGTTCGTAACCGGTGCAGATACTCAACTCCTCGATGCCATCCAGCACGTCGAGCTTGGTGATGCAAAGACCTGTCAAGCCGTTGATTCTGGCCGAGCGGCGCAATGCAGCGGCATCGAACCAGCCACAGCGGCGCTTGCGCTTGGTCACGGTGCCGATCTCACGGCCCTTGTTCGACATCTGATAGCCGGGCAGATCGGCAGTCTCGATATCGAGCTCGCTCGGGAACGGCCCGCCGCCCACGCGGGTGGTGTAGGCNNTTGGTGATACCGAGCACGTAATGCAGCATGCCGGGGCCGACGCCGGTACCGGCAGAAGCCTGACCGGAGACGCAATTGGATGATGTCACGTATGGATAAGTGCCATGGTCGATATCCAGCAAGGTGCCCTGTGCGCCTTCAAACAGCAGCTTCTCGCCGGCAGCGTTGGCCTCGTAAAGATCAGCGGAAATATCGGAAACCATCGGGCGCAAAAGCTCGGCCTGCTGCATGCACAAAGCCAGCTGTGCCTCGTA
>DIVE01000118.1:4996-7672 GCA_002423265.1 Methylophilaceae bacterium UBA6140
GCCTTGTCCAGCTTGACATGGCAGTCAAGAATCAACGGACAACCGGGGCTGACCTTGAGCCGGCTGCGCACTTCGATGCCGGCCTTCTCGAGACCGGTGATCTCTTCCAGCAAGTGGTTCACATCCAGCACGACGCCATTGCCGATGTAGCATTTGATACCCTCGCGGACAATGCCGGACGGCACCAGATTGAGCTTGTATTCGCGTTGTGCGGCACCCTGCCCGATCACCAGCGTATGACCGGCATTATGGCCGCCCTGAAAACGCACCACGCCCTGGGCGTGGTCGGTCAGCCAGTCTACGATCTTGCCCTTGCCCTCATCGCCCCACTGGGTGCCTATGACTACAACATTCTTCACCATGATTTACCTGATACTTGTCTAATTTAATTCTTGAGTTCCGGCGCTGGAATCACCTGCCATTCAGCACCCTGTTTTTCCAGACGTCTGTCGCAACCAAGCTCTGCCCGGTATTGCGCGCCACCGGGCAACTCCTGAATCACGACCTGCCCTTCGGCACGTAGCGATGCAATTTTTTGTAGCAACGCGGCTTCATCCGAATCGGGGGCGAATATCGCCTTCTGTGCCGGTGCCGGCGGCAATGCCGTCACCACACCGCGCAAATCGAGGCTGAAACCGGTCGCCGGGCGGGCGCGGCCGAAAGCCAGACCCACTTCGTCATACCTGCCTCCGAGCGCCAGTGGGCCGGAGTAACCTTGTGCGTATGCCGCGAAAACGATCCCGCTGTGATAGTGGTAACCACGCAGCTCGGAGAGATCAAAACAGACATCGACGCCAAGATCGAGCAGTTTCTCGCCCGCATAACGCAAATCGTTCAGCGCCTGACGGATTTCATCATGTGCCGGCAGTGATGCTTCAGCCCGCGCCAGAACCTCCATGCCGCCATTGAGCGTCGTCAGGCTGCACAGGGCTTCCCTGGTGCCTGCATCAAGATCGGCGGTCAAGGCTTTCACTGCTGCCTGATCCTTGCTCTGCAGTGCAGCATAAAGCGCCTCTTCAAGCGCATCGGACAGCTTGCTTTGTTTCACCAGACTGCCAAATATGCCGACATTACTGAAATCGATGTGCAGTGCCTTGACGCCGACGGCCTGCAAGGATTTGATCATCAGGCACTGGATTTCCGCATCGCTTTCCACACCAGCATGTCCGAAAAGCTCCGCCCCCACCTGCAATGGCTCGCGGGTATGTGCCAATCCATCCGGGCTTGTGCGCAACACGCTACCGGCGTAGCAAAGACGGGTGACGCCCTGGCGGTTGAGGATATGCGCGTCAATTCTCGCCGCTTGCGGCGTGGTATCGGCACGAACACCCATCAGGCGTCCGGAAAGCTGATCGACAACCTTGAAGGTCGCCAGATCGAGGTCGCGGCCGACACCGGTGATCAGCGATTCAAGATACTCCAGCATGGGAGGGATGACATATTCGTAACCGTGCACCCTGAACAGGTCGAGCAGACGGCGGCGCAGCATTTCTATGCGCGCAGCCTCAGCAGGCAGCACGTCTTCAATATATTCGGGAAGTAGCCAGTTACGCATGGATGAAGAGATTATCAGTTTATTGTATGGATGGAAAACACACAGCGCGGGCTTATTTGACCAGCAGTAGCAGCAACACGCCTGCCGCCATCGAGATCAAGCCGACAAAGCGTAATTGTCCATCTCTCAGCTCAACCATGCGCTTGAAGGTTTCACGCCAGGCCTGAGGCGCGACCAATGGCATCAGGCCCTCAAGCACAAGCATGAGCCCAAACGCCATCAGCAGGTTCGTTGTCAAAGCCGACCCTTGATTTTATTTGCGGCCGGATGAGTCGCGCATGTACTTGAAGAAATCTGAGGTTGGCTCCAGCACCAGCACGTCGCTCTTGTTCTTGAAGCTGTTGCGATACGCCTCAAGACTGCGATAGAACGCGTAGAACTCGGGGCTCTTGTTGTAGGCCAGCGCATAAATCTCGGACGCCTTCGCATCGCCGGCACCCTTGATGCGTTGCGCCTCCTTGAATGCTTCGGCAATAATGATCTCGCGTTGCTTGTCTGCATCGGCGCGAATCTTTTCAGCCGCACCCGCACCTTCGGATCGCAGCTCGTTGGCGACGCGCTTGCGCTCCGCCTCCATACGTTGATACACCGACTCGCTCACTTCCTGTGGCAGATCGACGCGACGCAAACGCACGTCGAGTACTTGAATGCCGATCTGGCGCGAGTCGCGGTCAGCGCGGTCACGAAGGATATCCATGATCTTCGAACGCTCTCCGGAGACGACATCGTTGATGGTGCGCTTACCGAACTCGGCGCGCAGGCCATCGTTCACGGTCTGCGACAGCCGGCGTTCGGCCTGCAACTCGTCACCACGTACTGATACGTAATATTTTTCCGGATCGATAATGCGCCACTTGACGAAGGAATCGACCAGCACGTTCTTTTTCTCGCTGGTAATGAAACGGTCAGTATCTGCCGAATCCAGCGTCAGGATCCGCTTGTCGAAATAACGCACGTTATCGACCATGGGCACCTTGAAATAGAGGCCGGGCTCTTTTTTGACTGCAACGATCTTGCCCAGACGGAACACCAGCGCATATTCGCGCTGATCCACGGTAAACGCGGAAAAGCTGACCAGCAATATGGCGACTACCAGACCGAGCAGGACGGTACCGAGATTT
>DIVE01000118.1:7795-8315 GCA_002423265.1 Methylophilaceae bacterium UBA6140
ATCTGTTCGAAACGGCTGGCATTACCGGCAGCTTCGTTCTCAACCCGGGTCTTGTAACCGGCAGCCTCTTCCAGCAGACGCGAAGCGGTGCCGCGTGCCTTAGGAATCACGTCATTGGCATAAGCCTGACCTTCGTTCTTCTGGCGCTCCAGATCCTGGCCCGCCTTGACCGCATCGTCAAAGGCCGCCTGCACCTGCTCCGGTGGCTGGGCGTTCTGCATGGTCACGCTGACGATACTGATACCGGTCTTGTAACGATCCAGGATGCTTTGCATCAGGTCCTTGGCGCCGATCGCAATCTCCTCGCGTCCTTCATACAGCACGAAGTCCATCTTGCTCTTGCCGACGATTTCGCGGATCGCGGTTTCCGCCACGCCACGGACATAATTCTCGGTGTTGCGGTTGTTGAACAGCGCGTCTTCGACATCCTTCAGGTTGTACTGGACGGCAAATTGCAAATCGATAATGTTTTCGTCATCGGTCAGCATCAGAGACTCGCGCAGCTCCTTGCTGCGCGCAG
>DIVE01000001.1 GCA_002423265.1 Methylophilaceae bacterium UBA6140
GGCACCGCCAAGCTCCTTATTAAAAACCCGTTACTTTGGTAACGGGTTTTTTGTTTTTTGCGTGTCAGCGTTTAATAGAATGTCCGATTTATATGAGGTGTCTCTGTCAGCTGTTGCAGACTGATAAAATACAATGAGATAGCTTGTATTTCTAATTTACACGTTTTATATTGTATGTAACATATTCATCGGAAAGCTGTTATGCATCCGCCATTGTTGACTAAATATGTGTACCAAATTCGTAGCCGTAATGGCGCGGTGGTGGATAATTTGCAGATATCGGGTCGCACAGAGGAGGAGGCCCGGGCAAAATTACAGCAGATGTACCTGCACTGCGAGATTCTGGACACCAGAATGGTGACGCCGGAGCGGGCATCAAGTGCCAGTTATGAAGATGTATTGAGCATGATCACCAGCGATCATTAAGTCACCACGACTGTTGGCACATCAACCGGTAACGCTCGCCAGCGATGGTTCTGGGTTGGTCTGCAAGGATAGAAGGCCGTTTTCGACCAGTTCATCCAGTAATGCCTGATAGTCTCGTGCACCAGTGCTGCTCGCACTGTATTGGAAAACGTTTTGTTTATGTTGCGGGCTTTCAGCAACGGCCACATTTTCCGAAATCACTGTCTTCAGCACATCATTGCCGAAATTGGCAAGCGCCTGTTCGTGAACCTCGAAAGTCATGCTGTGCCGCCGGTCATAGCACGTCAGCAGGTAGCGTCGTTCCACACGTCTTTTCAGCACAGGCTCCAATGCCTTGAGCGTATGTTCGACCTTTTGTGCACCCTGTAGGGAAAGATAATCGGATGCAATGGGGATGATAACGAAATCCGTGGCAAAAATTGCGCTAAGCGACAATACGCCGAGATAGGGGCAGCAGTCGATCAGCGTGTTGCTGGTATTGGCGGTTTTGTCCCATGCCTCCAGCCCATGTTTCAGAAGATTCAATATGGCCGGGCCTCTGCCGAAAATGGAATCAACCTTGATCAACTCCTTGTGCGAGCAAATCAGTTTGCCCATGCCCTCCCACTCGATCGCCAACGAAGCCAGCGGCTTGTTTTCCTGATAGAAGCCGAACAGGCTTTGTGAAGCGGCGCCTGGAGCATTCGGATGAACTTCGGACAAATGTCCTTGGGGATCCATATCGATGATCAGAGAGTTCAATCCCTGGCGATGGATTGCAGCTGCCAGATTGAGCACAGTTGAGGTTTTTCCTACGCCCCCTTTTTGGTTGAAAACGGCAATACGGGTCATTTCAATCCTTTAGTCAGCAGGCAGATCGCCTTCAGTCTTGATGTCTGGGATGTGATTGAAGGCGATGCGCATGGGCGCATAGCTGACTGCGTTATGCGCACCTCCAAAATATACCGTATTTTTACCGTAGCGCATATTCAGCTTGTCCAGCACGCTGTTCAAGCGACCATGCGACACTGAACGCTCTTCCTGAAACAAGTCGGCAATACTGCCGACCGGTTCGACAAGGCCGTCAAGCACGACACCGACAGCATATGGGATGGATTTGCGAGCAGGATACTGCTGCCATAACAGTTCGAGAGCCTGTGTCAGCTGCAAGGTGTTATCCGTCGGTGTACATTGGCTATCGACCACCCAGGCCGGGCGGTTGAGGAATTTGACGCGAACCTGTATCGCCGAGGCAAGAAGACCGTAGCTGCGTAATCTCAGACAGGCTTTCTGCAACAGGCGATGCAGGACCGAAAGTGCGGCATGGTGTGTTCTCAACTCAGGCGGCAGCACGTGAGAATGCCCAAGGCTGCTGCGGTGCTGTCTGCGTTCAGGCGGTTCGATACCGCGCAGCTTGTCATGAAATCTCTCGCCATCGATGCTGCCCCAAACAGACCTTAATTGATCTCGATTGAGTGCCAGCAGCGATTGCACCGAGTCTATGCCTTGTGCAATCAAGCGCTGCTCCATTTTCCTGCCTATCCCTTTCAGGTCGCGCAGCTTCAGACCGTACAACCTTTGCGGTAACTCATGCTGCTCGATGACGACACAGCCGTCGGGTTTTTGCATGTTGGAAGCTATTTTTGAAAGATAGGTATTGGGTGCGATTCCGATCGAGCAACGGATTTCTTCTCCGACATTTCTGGCAATCGTCTGTTTGATGCGGGTAGCCAGGGCCAGTGCATTATTGCGCTGTCGTTGGCTGCCGGTCAGTTTGCAGACCATTTCATCAATAGACAGCGTTTTCTCGACATGGGTGCAGGACTCCACCACTTCTATCAATTTGTGGTGGTACTCGATATAAAGCGCAGGCCGCGCTTCGACCAGAATGATGCCCGGGCACATCTTGCGGGCATCGCTGACACGCGTGCCGGTTCTGACACCAAACGACTTTGCCTCATAACTTGCTGCAATGCAGCAGGTGGTCTCCGCAACGACAGGCAAGACGGCGACAGGTCTGCCGCGCAGCTCCGGGCGTAACAACTGCTCTACCGACGCAAAGTAGGAATTGAAATCAATATAAAGGGCGTTCAGTTCTGACATCTGGCTGCCGTGCATATACGAACAGAAAAACAGGGATTCTTGAATAAGCGTGTGAACTCATGCATTCTTGACGCTGGTTTTATTCGGTCGAACTTATTAATCACACATGCGCCAGTATCGGTTTTTTTTGATGCTGCGTGTAAGCAGATAGCGAAAAAATTATAAGCACTTTCAAAAAACACGGCGCCGATGGCCCTGCATATCGTCCAGACATTGACGGTATGCGTGCCATAGCGGTTTTGTCGGTATTGATATTTCATGTGTTTCCGCAATATATGCCGGGCGGTTTTATTGGCGTCGATATATTTTTTGTGATTTCCGGCTTTCTGATTTCCGGCATCATTTTTGACAGTCTTCAGGCAAACGCTTCGGGTTGCTTTCCGGGTCGGGATGAGAAGGAAGGCGGGTCGAAAAATATCGATATCGGCGTATTTCCAGAGCCACGGCGTTCCTTATTTTTCCAAGATCGGTCAGCTGTGCAAAAATCAGTCATGCCTCTGGAATGACGGAGAAAAGGTCCTGATCTATGACTATGGACATATGACACAGCGCGGGATGGAGTTCTCCGCAAAAAAATATCGTGCGGCCGGGTTCATTCAGAAACATCTGGAAATGAATGACGTCTATAAAAATACCATCGAAGATTAAAAGGCACGATTAACACCATGACAAAAAATGATATCGCCATATTCGCCGGAGGCTGTTTCTGGTGTCTGGAACCTGTGTTCTCTCAGCTGGCAGGGGTGAAGAAAGTGGAGTCCGGCTATATCGGCGGCTACACTGAAAATCCGAGCTACAAGCAGGTTTGTACCGGCACCACGGGGCATGCCGAAGCCATCAGGATCTCATTCGATGCGAGCGTCATCAGCTACGGGGAGTTGCTGGAAGTTTTTTTCACTGCACATGATCCGACCACACCGAATCGCCAGGGCAACGATATCGGCACGCAATACCGCTCCGCCGTATTCTTTCTGGATGAGGCGCAGCAACGCAGTGCCGAGCAGATGATCGCCAGAGTGGATGGCGAGCGTTGGTGGCCGGCGCCGGTGGTGACGGAAGTGATCAGCGCGCCGAACTTTTATCCGGCGGAGGATTACCACCAGTATTACTACGCCAATAATCCCAATCAGCCTTATTGTCTGGCTGTGGCAGCGCCAAAAGTGGCGAAAATCCGCGCGAAATACAGCGGCTTGCTGAAAAGCGGGCCGGCATGAGAGTTATTCGATATCGGGGCGCGTCAGCCATTGCCGGCGCCAGAAGATCAGCGTCATGACCATGGCAATGAAGGCCATGATCGCGATGGCGAACCAGAACCCGTAAGGCTCATGACTCCAGGGTAGAAACTGGAAGTTCATGCCGAAAATCCCCGCGATCAGCGTGGCCGGCATGAACAGCATGGCCACGACAGTCAGTGCGCGCAGCTCCATGTTGACCCGGTTGCTGACGCTGGAGAGGTAGATATCCATCATGCCGCTCAGCATGTCCCGGATAGATTCCAGCGATTCTATGAAGTGCAGTGTGTGGTCGTGTACGTCCCGCAGATAAAGCACCGTGTTGTGGTCGAAAAAGCCTTGTTCGTTGCGGATCAGGTGGTTGATCACTTCACGCAGCGGCCAGACATTGCGCCGCAATTCCATACTTTCGCGCTTGAGCTTGTGGATGCTGTGCAAGGTCGTTGCGGTTGGTTTTCTGATCAGCGCTTCTTCCAGAGTTTCACAGTCGTTGCTCATTTGTTCCAGCACGATGAAGTAACGGTCGACGACGATGTCCAGCAACGAATAGGCCAGGTAATCGGCACCGGATTGGCGCAGATGGCTACCCGGCGTGCGCAATCGATCGCGAACGGGGTTGAAGGCGCCGGTCTGCCTTTCCTGGAACGTCAGTACAAAATTTCTGCCGAGCACGATACTGACCTGGTCCGAAGAGATGTCGAGGTCGGCCGTGTTGTACTGAAAGAAACGCGTGACCACATAGAGGTTGTGCTCGAAGCTATCGATCTTGGGCCGTTGGTCGGTGTTCAGAATATCTTCAAGCACCAGCGGGTGCAGGCCGAAATTGCTGCCTATTCCGGCAATCAGCGAAGGCTCGTGCAAGCCATAGACATTGATCCAGTGTATGCCCTGTGTGGGGAAGCTCAGTAACCTGGCTTCTTCCAGCGTGAGTGATCGCTCGCTGATATTCCCCACGCTGTAGTCGATGAGAGTCACCAGCGGCTCTGCTGTTCGCACTTCGCCGACATGTACCAGAGCGCCCGGTGGCAGGCCGGTTTTTTTCGAGCGTAATTTTTTCTGGTTCGCGTGCTTTTTCATGACATTTCCGATGATAACGCTATTCCGCGCGCAATGCTTCTATCGGNNNCTGAGCGGCGTATGCACCGGCAAGGCGGGTACCGCCAGCTGTATCAGTTGCGCGAGGCCGATGCCGAGCAGAAGCCCGAGCATGCCGCCGAGCGCCGCCAGCATGATGGATTCGCCTAGAAAGAGATAGAGGATAGTACGCCGGTAAGCGCCGAGCGCCATCAGCAGGCCGATCTCGTTGGTGCGCTCGGTGACGGCGATGGTCATGATGGTGACGATGCCGACACCGCCGACCAGCAGCGAAATGCCGCCGAGGGCGCCGACCGCCATGGTGAGGATGTCGAGGATATTCGAGAGCGTTTCCAGCATATCCTCCTGCGTAGTGATGGTGAAATCCTCATGACCGTGACGCAGGATCAGGCGGTCCCTGACGGCAGCGGCGACCGAGGCTGAAGAAACGCCTTCCTTGTAGGTCACATGGATTTCCATCAGCCCGTCACGGTTGTAGAGTTCCAGCGCCCGCTCTGCAGGGATGTAGGCGGTATCGTCCAGATCGATACCGAGAAACTGGCCCTTGGGTGCCATCACGCCGATGACGCGAAAACTCAGGCCGCCGATACGTACCCGTGCGCCTAGCGGGTTTTTTGTGCCGAACAGCTCGTGCCGCAACTTGCTGCCCAATACGACTTGGGCCCGAGCGGAGCCGGTGCCTTCGCCCGGCAGAAAACTGCCGATGTTGACGGTGGAACTGAAGACCTTGGGAAAGTCGGCGTCCACGCCATAGATCGTCGTGCGCCGCACGCGGCCGTTGCCGTGCACTTCAGAATTTCCCCATACCGTCGGCGTTGCGCCGGTGACGTTGGGTAATTTTCTCAAGGCATCGGCATCTTCCAGCGTCAACAATCTGGATGTGGTCGGGATGCCGGAAGGCGGTTGACCGCCGGTCTTGACCTTGCCCGGTGAAACGCCGATGACATTGGTGCCGAACTGGGTGAATTCGGACAGCACAAAACGGTGTACGCCTTCACCTATCGAGGTGAGCAGAATGACGGCGGCGATGCCGACCGCAATGCCGAGCAGGGTCAGAAAGCTGCGTTGGCGGTGCGATGAAATGGCCTCTAACGCGAATCTGGCGGAATCGGTGAGTTGCATGGTTATCGCTTTGACAAAGCCGTGATCGGATCAAGTTCGGCTGCGCGCCGTGCAGGCATGACGCCGAATACCAGACCGGAAACGATCGCGGTGCCAAGGCCGGCCAGCACGGCCCACATGGGCGGATAAGCCGGGAAGGCCGGGTAGATCTGCCGCAACACGGCCGCGCCGGAGTAGCCGAGCATGGTGCCAATCACACCGCCGGTGACGGAGAGCATGACCGCTTCAACCATGAACAGCTGCCGCACAGTGCCTGCCGTCGCCCCCAGAGCTTTCAGCAGGCCGATCTCGGCCGTGCGCTGTGTGACCGAGACCAACATTACGTTCATGACCAGAATGCCGGCCACGGCGAGGCTGATAGCGGCGATACCGGCAACCCCCAGCGTCAGCACATTGAGAATCTTGTCAAAGGTTTCCAGCACAGCATCCTGCGTGATGACGGTGACATCCTCCTCGCCGTCATGGCGCTGCGTGATCTGCTTCAGCACCCCGGACTTCACCTCTTCGATCTGCTCCCGGCTGCGGGCCTCGACCAGTATGCGGAACAGCGTGTTGGAGTCGAGCATGGCCTGGGCGGTCGCCACCGGTATGATCAGCAATTCATCCGTGGTCATGCCCATGCCGCGCCCGCCCTGACTTAAAACGCCTACCACGCGCAAGCGCCGGTCACCCACGCGCACGGTTTTGCCAAGCGGGTTCTCGTCGCCGAACAGCTCTTCCCGGATCAGGGCGCCCAGCACGATTTCGGCGGAACCATGGCCGAGATTATCCTTGGCAAGAAAGCGCCCCAGCGCCAGTTTCATCTGGCGTATGTGAACGAAATCTTCGTTGGTTCCGATCATCATCGCCTCGCGCAATTTACCGGCAGCGTTCACTTCCGTGGTGCCGATAATGAGTGGTGAGATGCGTTTGACGCCCGGTACCCGGAGCAGGCTGTTGGCGTCATCGACCGTGAGGTCGCGCGGCGTGCTGGTAATCAGGTTGGCCGGGTTGAGGCCGCCGGTTTCCGAGCGCCCCGGCAGCACGATGACAAGATTGGTGCCGATGGCGGAGAATTCTTCGATCACATAACGGCGGGCGCCATCGCCGAGTGCGGTGAGGATGACGACCGCAGCCACACCGATCGACATTGCCAGCACCAGCAGGCCGGTTCGCAGCGGATGGCCGGTGGCGGATTCGGCGGCGAAGCGCAGGGTGTCGAGCGGTTTCATGGGCTTATCTGGCGCTATCGGCCCCGGCGGTACTGACATCGCTGACGATGCGGCCGTCTTCCATGCGCAACTGCCGTTTCGCGCGCGCGCCGAGCGCGTGGTCATGGGTGACCACAATCAGCGTCATGCCTTGCGCGTTGAGCGTTTCCAGAAGTCTGACGACATCTTCGCCAGTTGCGCGGTCGAGATTGCCAGTCGGCTCATCCGCCAGCAGCACCGCAGGCCGCAGAATCGTGGCGCGCGCGATGGCGACGCGCTGGCGCTGCCCGCCGGAAAGCTGGTTGGGTTGATGGTGTGCACGGTCGGTCAGGCCATACTCCTGCAGGGCTTGCGCAACGCGCCGGGAGCGCTCGGCTGCGGGGATGCCCGCCAGCATCAGAGGCAGTTCGATATTGGCGGCGGCAGTCAGCCGCGGTACCAGATGAAAGCTCTGGAAAATGAAGCCGACGCGTTCGCTGCGTACCTTGGCTTGCTCGTCCGGTTTGAGGGTGGTGATGTCGCGACCTTCGAGATGGTAGGTGCCGGCATCCGGCCTGTCGAGCAGGCCGATCATGTTGAGCAGGGTGGATTTGCCGGAGCCGGAAGGCCCCATGACGGCGATATATTCGCCGGGTTTGATTTGCAGCTCGACGTCGCGCAGCGCTTGTACCTTGCTGTCGCCGAGGTAGAAAGTGCGTTCCAGTCCATGCAGCGAGATCAGGCTTGCGGCATCATCCTGCATGGCATTCTAATTTCCGTTGACCGCTTCGGGGCTGACCAGCGCGCCGGCTTTCACGCCTTCGCGTTCCAGCGACGAGACGATGCGGTCGCCCTGTGCCAAGCCTTCCGTCACTTCGGTGAATTCCCAGTTGCTGATACCGGTTTTGATTACGCGCTGTTCCAGTTTTTTATCCTCCGGCCGGTAGAGCAGCACCTTGTTGCCTTCAAGAATGGCCGAGCTGGGGATGCGCAAAGTATCTTCGCGACTGTCGAGCACGATCTCGACATCCGCGCTGTAGCCCACCAGCAGCAGCCTGGCATCTTCCGGGTTATCCAGCGTGACTTCTACCTCTACCGTGCGCGCCTGTTTTTCGACCGCGACGACATACGGTGCAATCCGTTTGACGCGGCCTGGTAGCACCTTGCCGGGGTAGGCGTCGAGCGAGACGCGTGCGGTCTGGCCGACGTGAATTTTTGGTGCATCGATTTCATCCATTGGCGCTTCGATATAAAGACAGGAATCGTCGATCAGGTCGATGGCCGGAGGCGTTGCTATGCCGGGGGGTGACGGGGTGGTGTATTCGCCCAGCTCGCCGACGATATCCGCCACGATGCCGTCGAAAGGTGCGATCAGTACCGTGCGGTCCTGCTCGACCTTGGTCACGCTGACGCGCGCCTGCGCCTGGACAATGTCAGCTCTCGCTGCTTCGCAAGCGGCGCGGCGCGATTGCGCCTCATAGCGCGCCTTTTCCTCGACGCCGATAGAGACAAAGCCGCGTTCGAACAATTGGCGCTGGCGGGCGGCCTCGCGCTCGGCATTTTCGGCGATGGCGCATATCTCGGCTGCCCGTTTGCGGCTGCTCGCTACCTGACTTTGCGCCAATGTGCTTTGCGCTTTCTGGTCATCGTTCCAGAGCTGCAACAGTACCTGGCCTTTTTTGACATGATCGCCCTTTTTTACACCAAGGTAAGCAATACGGCCGCCGCTGATGGGTGACAGCCGTGTGCGCTGACAGGCTTCGACGCTGCCGGCGCGGGTGTTGGCGACGCTGGCTTCCACTTTGCCGCGTTCGGCTGCCACCAGCGCCACGATCACCGGCTGCGGGCGGTTGAACCACCAGAATGCGGTGCCGATAATGGCAAGACTGAGGATGATCAGGACAATGCGGCGCATGCTTTCGAAAACCCGGTTAAAACGGATAACTGCAAGTTAACACATCAGCGGCCGATGTGGTTTGATGTGGGTCTATTCGTGGCGATATTTTGCTGTGAGTGAGGGATTCTAACCGGCCTGCAGGCTCTTGCCGGCCAGAAAGAATTGTCCGCCTGCGATGTGATGCAGCGTACGCAATTCGTCATGTCCCTCGAAATGCCAGCGGCCTTCAGAAAACACGCGTTCGTCCGCCTGCGCGGCCACCACTTCGGCCAGAAACAGATCATAGGTGTTCTGGATATGCGGTTCGGGGACGATCTTGCATTCCAGCCAGGCGACGCAGCCTTCTATCAAGGGCGCGGATATCTCGCTGGCCGGGAAGGTCGGGATGTCGAACGCGGCGAGCTTGTTGTCTGGTGATTTGCCAAGCAACTCGCGCCCGCTGCAATTGCCGACCCGCACCACCATCTCCGCTTGCGCGCGGCAGGGCACGTTGATGGCAAAACTGCCGGAGGCTTCCATCGGTTCGCGTGTGTAGGTGTTCTTGTCGATGACGATGGCAACCTTGGGTGGGTCGAAATCCAGCGGCATGTTCCAGGCGGCGGCCATGATGTTGCGGTATTGGCCGTGGGTGGAAGTGACGAGGACGGTGGGGCCATGGTTGAGGAGGCGGTAGGCTTGTGATGGATTGACGCGTGAAACTGAGTTTTCCTTATTCAAGCCAGCATCTCCAGCAAGATCGGGTGCCATTGCTCCAATTCGATCTCTCCCATTTTGGCCCCAAGTCTTTGCTTGTCGATGGTGCGAATCTGGTCGAGCAGGATGCGGGAGGGTTTGCCCTTGAATTCGACCTCAGGGCGGCAGCCGAGGGGTTGGCCTTTACTGGTGAGCGGGGCGATGATGACGCGCGGTAGCACGGCGTTCATGTCGTCGGGGGAGATGATGAGGGCGGGGCGGGTTTTGCGGATTTTCGTGCCTATGGTCGGGTCGAGGTTGACCCAATAGACTTCGCCGCGTTTTATCATTCCCAATCGGCCTGTTCTGCTTCCGTTTCCGCCAAGTCGTTCCAGGCGGGTGCATCCTTGTCCGGGTCGTAGCCCGCGAACCAGTTCTTGCGCGGGGCGGTGTTGGCGGCTTCTATGATGAGTCGGTTGTTTTCGACATGCATGATGACTTCGTCCTGAATGTTGCAGGCAGCAATCAGCGGGGCGGGGATCAGTACGCCTTTGGAGTTGCCGATTTTGCGTATGGCTGTTTTCATGTCATCACCTCTTAAATGTTAAAACAATGTTATAACATTGGGCGTTGCTGCTGAAAGTTTATTTCTGCCAGGCATCCCGTAGCGTGACTGTCCGATTAAACACGGGCTTGCCCGCCACGCTATCTTTTTTGTCTGCAACAAAATAGCCATGCCGTTCGAACTGGAAGGCTTCTTCCGGTTTTGCGTCTTTCAATGCGGGTTCCAGTTGGGCAGTGATGGTTTTTACCGAGTCCGGGTTGAGGTCGTCCAGATAGTCGCGGTCGCCGGCACCGGGCTGAGCTTCCTTGAACAGTCTGTCATACAGGCGTACTTCGGCGGCGTAGGCATGTGCCGCGGAAACCCAGTGAATGTTGCCTTTTACCTTGACTGAATCCGAGCCCGCTGTGCCTGATTTGGTATCCGGCAGGTATTCGCAATGGACGATGGTGACGTTGCCGGCAGCATCTTTTTCGCAGCCGGTGCATTTGACCACGTAGCCATATCTGAGGCGCACCATATTGCCGGGGTACAGGCGGAAATAGCCTTTGCTCGGTTCTTCCATAAAGTCTTCACGCTCGATCCAGAGTTCGCGTGAGAGCGGCACCACGCGCTTGCCGGCTTCCGGCTGTTGCGGGTGGTTGGGGGCAAAGCAGTCTTCCGCTGGTCCTTCCGGATAGTTATCAATCACCAGTTTGATCGGGTCGAGCACGGCGATACGGCGCATCGCACTCTCGTTCAGCACTTCGCGCATGCAGTCTTCGAGGATGGTGTATTCGATCCAGGAATCCGTCTTGGAGACGCCGATGCGGTCGGTGAAGAGTTTGAAGCCTGCAGGCGTGTAGCCACGGCGGCGCGCGCCGGCCAGTGTCGGCAGGCGCGGATCATCCCAGCCGGAGACATGCTTGTTCTCGACCAGGTCAATCAGCTTGCGCTTGGAGAGCACGACATAGGTCAGGTTGAGGCGGGCGAATTCATACTGCTTGGGGAGCGGATGCGCCAGCAACCCCGGTTGTTTGTTTCCGCCAACGTCCTCGGTTGGCGTGGCCAGACGTTCCAGCACCCAGTCGTAGAAAAGGCGCTGGTCTTCGAATTCAAGCGTGCAGATCGAGTGCGTCACGCCTTCCAGCGCGTCTTCCAGCGGGTGGGCGTAGGTATACATCGGATAGATGCACCACTGGTCGCCGGTGTTGTGGTGGGTGGCACGCTTGATGCGGTAAATGGCCGGGTCGCGCAGATTGATGTTGGGCGAGGCCATGTCG
>DIVE01000079.1:0-1025 GCA_002423265.1 Methylophilaceae bacterium UBA6140
TTTGCCCAGCTGGGCAATGATGTCCTTGGCTTCGGTTTCTGAAGCTACCAGAATGTGGCGCGCCTTGTATTCCTTGTCGCCCATGTCCGCTTTCAGTTTTTCATAGGCTGCCTTGCTGCTGGCTTCGCTCACCGGGTTTTTCTTCATGTAGTCCTGCAGGTAGGTGTTGACCAGGAGCTCGCGACGGCTCAATTCTTCGCGCGCGAGGTAGTCAGGCTGCTTGTCGAGGCCGAGGCGCTGCGCTTCCTGATAGATCACCTCGCTGCTGATGAGTTTGTTGACGATCATTTCCTTGACGTTGGCATCGACGGTCTGGCCGCGCGCGCTGACGTCCTTGCTGATGTGGTCGTAAAGCGATTGCTTGATGGGCTTGCCGTTGACGGTGGCGACACTTTCGGCGGCCATGGCGGGCAAGCTCAGGCTTAGAGCCGTCAACGCGACCAGTGTACTTTTGATCAGTTGCATAGAGAATTCCTTGAGTGTTGGGGTGGTTATGCTGTTTCGTCGCTGGCGATCGCCACGATGCTGAGCGCGTGAATCCTCTGTGGCATCATGCCGGCAAGTGCTTGATATACCAAGCGATGGCGCATTATCTGCGATTTGCCGCAAAATTGCGAGCTGACGATCAGCAGCTTGAAGTGGCCGCCGCCGGTATTACCCTTGTGGCCTGCGTGAAGCTGGCTTTCGTCTTCCAACTCAAGCCGGGCGGGTGTCAGAACCGCCAGCCGCTGGCGGATTTCATCTGCAAGTGTCATCTGTTAATCCAGTTCGATATCAGGTAGTACGGGCAATGCAGGCAGCGTTTTGCGAAACGGTTTGACCGTGACGCCGGCATAAACGCCGGCGCTGACGAAAGGATCGGCCTCTGCCCAGATTCTGGCTGCTTCCAGATTGGCGAAAGCGGCGATGATGAGGCTGCCGGAATAACCCGCGTTACCCGGGTCTGCGCTGTCGATGGCAGGGAAGGGGCCGGCCAGCAGCAGTCTTGCCTCATCCTGCAGCTGTTGCAGGCGTGCCAGATGCTC
>DIVE01000079.1:1091-13710 GCA_002423265.1 Methylophilaceae bacterium UBA6140
AAACATCAGAATCATGGTACCGAACAGCTTGAAATTGACCCAGACCTCGGTGGTGAAGTTGTAGGCCACAAACAGGTTGAGGCAACCGAGGAACAGAAAGAATGCCGCCCAGGCGCCGTTGAGTTTGTTCCATACATGGTCCGGCATGCTGATCTGTTTTTCCATCATGGTACGGATCAGGTTCCTCTTGAAAACGATGCTGGCGATAGCCAGGCCAAAGCCGAACAGCCAGTAGAGCACGGTCGGTTTCCATTTGATGAAGGTTTCGTCGTGCAGCAGCAGCGTGGCGCCGCCGAAGACGACAATGATGATACCGCTGGCGATCAGCATGTTGTCCACTTTGCCGTGCCGGAACTTGACCCAGCCGATCTGTACGATGGTGGCGGCGATAGCGACTGCCGTGGCGACATAGATGTCGTAGAACTTGAAAGCGGCAAAAAACAGAATGACAGGGAAGAGGTCGAACAGAAACTTCATTTGATTATCCAGACTTGATGCTGTTGATTGGCCTGACGGCAGAACATCTTGCGATGTGAGATGCATGGTATTTTGCTATGATTCGGGCTCAGTCACAAGATTCTACTGCCTTGACGAATTATTCCCACATTGATCTGCACAGTCATTCGAATGTTTCAGACGGGCTTTTTACGCCTGCAGAGCTGGTGCAGCACGCCGCTGCACAAGGGCTCAAGGTGCTGGCCCTGACCGATCATGACGATGTTGCCGGGCTCGATGAGGCACGACAGGCTGCCGAGTCGCATGGCGTGCAACTGATTAATGGCGTTGAAATCTCCGTGACCTGGCGCCGCCGCACGCTGCATATCGTCGGTCTGCGCATCGATCCGGATTACTCACCGCTGGCGGCGGGCTTGCAGCAGATTCGTGCCGGGCGCCGGACCAGAGCGGAAGGCATGGCGGCCAGTCTGCAGAAGGCCGGGATCGAAGGCAGCCTCGAAGGTGCCTACCGGTTTGCCAGAAAAGGCATCATCAGCCGTACGCATTTTGCCGGCTTTCTGATGGAACAGGGATACGCCAGCGATATGCGCAAGGTGTTCAAACGCTATCTGGTCAAAGGCAAGCCGGGTTATTTCGAGCACCAATGGGCCAGTCTTGAAGATGCGGTAGGCTGGATCATCAGTAGCGGCGGCACGGCGGTGATCGCACACCCCGGCCGCTATGAGCTTGGCCGGCCGAGCATGCTGGAGCTGATGGAGGAATTCCGTGCCCTGGGCGGCAAGGCGATCGAGGTGGTAACTGGCAGTCACACTGCGGATCAATATCAGGAGTTTGCGCGCATCGCGAAACTGTTCGGGCTACAAGCCTCGCAAGGCTCGGATTATCACGGGCAGGGCCTGAGCTATATGGAGATGGGGCGTCTGCCGGCATTGCCCGCAGGTTGTGTGCCGGTATGGCAGGATTGGCCCGCAATCGAGGCCCGGCAGGAATAGGTCTTTATGTCGCAATATTTCGTCATTCACCCGCAGAACCCGCAGGCCAGACTGATTCATCAGGCGGTCGCGATACTCAACAACGGCGGTGTCATCGCTTACCCGACCGACTCCACTTACGCGCTTGGCTGCGTTCTCGGCAACACCGATGCGCAGAAGCGCATCCGGGAAATTCGAGGCGTCGACGAAAGCCATCATTTCACGCTGGTTTGCCGCAACCTGACGGAGATCGGCAACTACGCGCAGCTCGGCAACAGCCAATTCCGTCTGCTGAAGGCGAATACGCCCGGCCAATATACCTTTTTGCTCAAGGCCACGCGCGAAGTGCCGCGCCGCTTGCAGCACCCGAAACGCAGCACGATCGGTCTGCGTATCCCGCAACATGCGGTGACGCAGGCTATACTGGATGAGCTGAATCAGCCTTTGCTCAGCATGACGCTGATGCTCCCCGGCGACACCGAGCCGCTCAATGAGGCCTGGGATATCCGCGACCGGCTCGAGCATCATGTCGACCTGGTGATTGATGCCGGCGCTTGCGTGGCTGAGCCGACTACCGTGATCGACCTCACGGCCGAGTCGCCGCAGCTGATACGGCGCGGTGCCGGTGATCCCGCCCCGTTCGGGATTGAAGACTGAGATTGCAGTTTAGTGTGACACGCCCTGGATTGGAAACCTGATGGAACTGACCCTGATACAGAAAATCGCCATTTATGCATTACCGGTGATTTTTGCCATTACCGTGCATGAAGCCGCCCATGGATACGTGGCGCGCTATTTCGGCGACATGACGGCAGACAAGCAAGGCCGCATTACCCTCAACCCGCTCAATCACATCGACCCCATAGGCACCATCTTGGTACCGGCGCTGACGATGATGCTGGGCGGTATTCTGTTCGGTTGGGCGAAACCGGTACCGGTCGATTTCGGCAAACTGCGTAACCCCAAGCGCAACATGCTGTGGGTAGCCGCAGCCGGGCCGGCTTCGAACCTGGTGATGGCGATCCTCTGGGCGCTGGTGTACGGCTTTTCAGTCCATGCACCGGCGGCCTTCGTCACGCCGCTGGGCTTCATGGCGCAGGCTGGTGTCATGATCAACGTCGTGCTGCTGGTTCTGAACCTGCTGCCGCTGCCGCCGCTCGACGGCGGACGTATCGCAGTCAGCCTGTTGCCCAACCATCTGGCTTATCAATTTTCCAGGCTTGAGCGCTTCGGTTTCATTATTCTCATCGTGCTGCTTTTCACCGGCGTGCTGGCGCAGATCATGATGCCCCTGATCCGCGGCATGTTGTGGCTGATCGGCGTTATCACCGGTTGAAGTTTTCTTGATCGGCGCGATTGTTCGTATAATCACACTATCTTAATAACAGGTTTTCATCACTATGGCGGTTGAGCGCGTTTTATCCGGCATGCGTCCTACGGGCAGCCTGCATCTTGGACATTATCACGGTGTTCTTAAAAACTGGGTCAGGTTGCAACACGAGTACGAATGTCTGTTTTTTGTTGCCGACTGGCATGCGCTCACTACGCACTACGATACGCCGGAGGTGATCGAGGAAAGTGTATGGGAAATGGTCATAGACTGGCTCGCCGCCGGTGTTGATCCGGCCAATGCCACCATCTTCATTCAGTCGCGCGTGCCCGAGCATGCCGAGCTGCATACGCTGCTGTCGATGATCACCCCGCTGAGCTGGCTGGAGCGGGTGCCGACCTACAAGGATCAGCAAGAGAAGCTTTCCAGCAAGGATCTCTCGACTTACGGCTTTCTCGGCTATCCTTTGCTGCAGAGCGCGGACATTCTGATCTACCGTGCGACGCAGGTGCCGGTCGGCGAGGACCAGATTCCGCACATCGAATTCACCCGCGAAATCGCGCGCCGTTTCAATCACATCTACGGCAAGGACCCCGGTTTCGAGGAAAAGGCCGAAGCCGCGATCAAGAAACTCGGCAGCAAGCGCGGCGCGCTTTATGAAGAAATGCGCAACGCTTATCAGGAAAGCGGCGATGAAGAGGCGCTGGCAGCCGCTCGTGCCATGATCGAAGAGCAGCAGGGTTTGTCCATCGGCGACAAGGAGCGCTTGCTCGGTTATCTGGAAGGCGGCGGCAAGATCATTCTGATCGAGCCCGAATACAAGCTGACGCCTGCTTCGAAAATGCCCGGCCTGGATGGACAGAAGATGTCCAAATCCTACAACAACACCATCTCCATGCGCGAATCCCCGGACGCCGTGGCGAAGAAGATCAAGACCATGCCGACCGATCCGGCACGTATCCGCCGCACCGATCCGGGTGACCCGGAGAAATGTCCGGTCTGGCAATTGCATGAAGTCTATTCCGACGACAGCCGCAAGGAATGGGTGCAGAGCGGTTGCAAATCGGCAGGTATCGGCTGTATCGAGTGCAAGCAACCGGTGATCGATGCGGTACTGGAAGAGTTGAGGCCGATTCAGGAACGGGCCGCTCATTATGCGGAAGACCCCACGCTGGTGAAGAACCTGGTGGCGGAAGGCTGCGAACGTGCGCGCAAACTGGCGCGTGAAACCATGCGCGAAGTGCGCGAAGCGATGGGGCTCAATTACTCGTGATCGTTCCGGCCTCCAGCGCGCGGATACATGGCGAGATGCTTGCGGAGCTGCCGCACGATCTTTACATACCGCCCGATGCGCTGGAAGTCTATCTTGAAGCGTTCGAAGGCCCGCTCGATCTGCTGCTTTATCTGATCCGCAGGAACAATCTGGATATTCTCGATATCCAGATGGCCGACCTGACCCACCAATACATGGCGTATGTCGAGAAGATGCGCGTGCATAAGCTGGAGCTGGCGGCGGATTATCTGCTGATGTCGGCGATGCTGATCGAGATCAAGTCGCGCATGTTGCTGCCCAAGCCGGCAGATATCGAGCAGGAGGATGACCCCCGTGCCGAGTTGGTCAGAAGGCTGATGGAATACGAAGCGATCAAGCTTGCGGCGCAGCGGCTGGATCAATTGCCGCAAGTCGGGCAGGAGATTCTGGTGGCGCGCGTATGGTATGAGCAGATCGCCGAAGTGCAGCCGCCGCAGATTTCGCTGGAGGACCTGATGGCGGCCTGGAAGGCGGTGCTGGAACGCGCCAGCCACTTCACGCACCACAAGATCAGCCGCGAGGAGCTCTCGGTGCGCGAGCACATGAGCCAGATATTGCGCAAGCTGAAACAGCATGGAATGCTGGAGTTTTCGGCGCTGTTCGATGTCGCCAACGATGGCCTGTCCAAGCTGGTGGTGTGCTTTCTGGCGATACTTGAGCTGGCGCGCGAAGGTTTGCTGCACATGACCCAACAGGCCGCCCATTCTCCGATTTATTTGCAGATCAATCAGGCAGAGTGATCAGACTGGATAATCAGGCAGGATAATCACAGCATGGATGCATCCGATCAACCGTCCGCTACGCAGTCGCCGGAAAACACCCGGACGATGAAACATATCCTGGAGGCCGCCTTGCTGACAGCCAGTGAGCCGCTCTCGCTGGACGACATGCTGAAACTGTTCGACGGACGCATGGAACGTGCGACGTTACGCATGTTGCTGGATGAGTTAAAACAGGAATGGCAGCCGCAGGCGGCCAAATCAACGATGGAGCTGGTTCAGGTGGCGAGCGGCTGGCGCTTTCAGGCGCGGGCCGAATACGTGCCGTATCTCGCCAGACTGACTCCGGAAAGGCCGCAGCGTTATTCGCGTGCGGCGATGGAAACGCTGGCGATCATCGTTTACCGGCAGCCGGTGACACGCGGCGACATCGAGCAGATTCGCGGTGTCGCGGTCAATCCCAACATCATGCGGACCTTACAGGAGCGCAACTGGATCGATATCGTCGGCCAGCGCGATGTGCCGGGAAGGCCGGCGCTCTATGCGACGACCAAAACCTTTCTTGATGATCTCAATCTGAAGTCGCTGGCAGACTTGCCGCCGATGGAAACATTTACGCAGCAGGACATTCAGCTCGAACTATAAAACGATGACGGTGCAGCCGAACTCGTTTAGCCCGGATATTTCACCGGATCACGGGATGATGACGAGGAATTTTACGGCATCTTCACCCCCCGCTTCAGAGCCGGTGTGGTGAAATATCCGGGCTAGTCCTGCCTGCTGCTTTATAATAGGCCCTTATTCTTCAAGGCATCTTTCATGGCACGTCCTTTCAAACAACAGCGCGATCCCGGCGCCATCAAACCCAGAGCCGTCGCTGTCGATCCCGATGCTGTGCCGCAAAGGCTGCACAAGCTGCTCGCGTTGGCCGGCCTTGGTTCCAGGCGCGACATGGAAACACTGATTGCCAACGGCCGCGTCACCATCAACGGCAAGGTGGCCGAGGTTGGTGCCGGCGTTGTGCCATCCGACGTGGTTCGTGTCGATAGCCGCCCGGTGCGTTTGCCTTTCGAGCCGGAGCTGCCGCAGGTATTGCTCTATCACAAGCCGGAAGGCGAGATCGTCAGTCAGGATGATCCGGAAAAACGCGCGACCGTTTTCGACAAGCTGCCCCGTGTCAAAGGCGCCAAATGGATTGCCATCGGTCGTCTGGATATCAATACCTCGGGGCTCCTGATCTTCACCACGTCTGGCGAACTGGCCAACCGTTTCATGCATCCGCGCTATGAGGTTGAGCGCGAGTATGCCGTTCGAATTTTCGGTGAGCTGACGGACGAGCAGATTTCGCAATTGACGCAAGGTATCGAGCTGGAGGACGGCCCGGCCAACTTCGACCATATCCGCGCGCAGGGCGGCGAGGGTTCCAATCACTGGTATCAAGTGATTCTGCGCGAAGGCCGCAACCGTGAGGTAAGGCGTTTGTTCGAGGCATTCCAGCTGCCGGTCAGCCGCCTCATGCGCGTACGCTTCGGCCCCATTATGCTGCCGCCGCGACTCAAGCGCGGCATGATGATGGCATTGCAACCGAAGGAAGTCGTCAGTCTGCTGGAATGGGCAGGCCTTGAAGCGCCCAAGGGTCCGCTCAAGCAGCGCAGTAAACGCGAAATCGAAAAGGCGGCAACCGCTTTCACGCCGAAGGCGCGCAAGGCAGCGCCAGCCGATAGAGAGGGTAGTGCCAGAGAGGGTGGCGCCGGCAAGGATGTGCGTCCTGCTGCTGTAGCGGGAGGACGTGCTGGCAAGCCTGTTGCCGCGAAAAAACCTGCCGCCAGCCGGCGTGTGCGGCAGACCAGCGACCTGACTGCACCGAGACAACAGAAGCGTAGCGACCGCAACCGGGGTCGCGGCTGATGCTTGCGGTGATGCTCTTCATGCCGCCATGCTGTTCGTTGTCGGCGCCCCGGGTTCCTGCAATGTAAGCTTTGCTGGTCGTCTCGATGCCGAACAAAAGCTCATATCTGATGATCGCCTTGCTGTCCTTTATCGGTGGCTATGTCGATACTTTCGGCTTCATCGCGCTGTTCGGACTTTTTACCGCACATATCACCGGCAATTTCGTGCTGATGGGCGCCATGCTGGTGCATCCCATGCAGGGCGGTTTGTTGAAGCTGCTGGCGTTTCCGGCTTTTTTGCTGGGTGTTGCGGCTTCCCGCATCGTCGTGCTGAATTATGAAGGCCGGCAGAAATCCCCGCTGAAAACCCTGTTTATGATGCAATTGCTGCTGTTGCTGGGCTTCATGCTGGCGGGGGCAATGGCACCCTTGCCGCTCGAATCCGATACCGAGCTGGCGGCAATTCTGGCAGGCATGCTGGGCGCGGCGGCGATGGCGATTCAGAGCGCGGGCGGCAGAACCACGTTGGCAGGCATTGTGCACACCACGGTCATGACCGGTAACGTGACGCACATGATCATCGACATCACCGACATACTCTTCAGCGGCAGGCCTGAACTGGAGGCACGCGCCAGAGCGCGTCTGCGCCAGCTGGCACCGGCCGTCAGCGCATTTTTCACCGGTGCATTGTGCGCGGCCGCAGGCTACATGAGCCTGGGTTACTGGTCGATCACGCTGCCGATTCTGTTGCTGGCAATATTGTTCCTCAGCCCGGCGCACTGGCTGGAGCAACAGACCGCCTGAATGAGGGCCCTGCTGGAGGGGCTGGGGATCAGGCGATGTATTGCTGCAGCTGCTCTTTGGTCAGCAGGAAGACGAACTCGTCACCGGATTCCACATCCAGCCANNACCGTTATCGTTCAGATGTTTTGCAGACTCTCGCAACAGTGTATGGGTGTGATCCAGCCCGGCTTCGCCGCTACCGAGCGCCAGTTGCGGTTCGTTGCGATATTCGTGCGGCAGTTGCGCCATTGAAGGCGCATCGACGTAAGGCGGATTGCTGATGATCAGATCGTAGCGCTTGCCTGCGAGCGCGCTGAACATGTCCGATTGCACAGCCGTGATGCGATCCTGCATGGCGTAATTCGAGATATTGATGTTGCAGACGGCGATCGCGTCCGGCGAGATATCCACCACGTCGACCCGGGCGTTGGGAAACGCGTGTGCCAGCAATACGCCGAGACAGCCGCTGCCTGTGCAGATATCGGCAGCGCTTTCGATCATTTCCGGGTAATCCACCCAAGGGCTGAGGCCATTTTCGAGCAACTCGGCAATGAAGGAGCGCGGTACGATGACGCGCTCGTCAACGTAGAATTTGAAGCCCTTGAGCCAGGCTTCGCGCAACAGGTAAGCGGTCGGAATGTGTTCCGTCACCCGGCGTTCGATCAGGTGCGCGAGGTGCTTGCGTTCGGCTTCCATGATGCGCGCGTCGAGAAAATTCTCCAGCGTATCCAGCGGCAGATGCAGGCTGCTCATGACCAGCCAGACGGCTTCGTCATAAGCGTTATCGGTGCCGTGACCGAAGAAAATGTCGGAAGCCTCGAAGCGACTGACGCAATAGCGCAACCAGTCGCGGATGGTAAAGAGTTCTTGCCAGGGTTGATTGATATTCATAATGTCAGGCCGCAGATGAACGCTGATAAACGCAGATCAAAAGCCAAGAACGAAGCGTCTGATTTCAATCCTTGGTTTGCCGAAATTGATCAGCAAGCAAACGTTCAAGCCGGTTGCTTTCAGGTAGTTCATGCACTGCGCGCTATGGCTTTCTTCAATAAATTTTTGTGCTTTTAATTCGATAATGATGTTCTGGTCTACCAGTATGTCGCAGAAATATTGGCCAACGGTGCGACCGTCATAGACGACATTGACTGCTTTTTGCTGTTCGACTTTCAGGTCAGCCTTTTCAAGTTCGATGGCCAATGCGTTCTCGTACACCTTTTCGAGAAATCCGATACCCAGTCTGTTGGCGACTGTATAAGCGCAACCAATGATTTTCTCGGTGAGGGCATTGAGCTGCAATCTGCGCTCATCTGTGTTCATCTGCGGCCAGCAAGAGTTTTTCCAGCGTGCGCTTGTAGGTATCCTTCAGCGGCTCGATATCCGCTACCGCCACGCACTCATTGAGCTTGTGGATCGTGGCATTGAGCGGGCCGAATTCGATCACCTGTTTGCAGATGTCTGCGATGAAGCGGCCATCCGAGGTGCCGCCGGTAGTCGAGAGTTCCGGCGTGACGCCATAGGATTCTTCAATTGCCTTTGAGATTGCTTCCACCAGCTCGCCGCGCGGCGTGATGTAAGGCGGCGAGTATTCCCATTCCAGCTCGTAATCGAGCGCGTGCAGGTCTAGGATGGCGTGCACGCGAGATTTGAGGTTCTGCTCCGTGCTGCCTTGGCTGTTCAGTTCTGGGCAGAAGCGGAAGTTGAACAGGATTTCGACCTCGCCCGGTACGACATTGGTGGCACCGGTGCCGCCGTTCATGTTGGAAATCTGCCAGGAAGTCGGCGGAAAGTATTCGTTGCCCTTGTCCCAGACCGTTTCCACCATATCCTTGATCGCCGGTGCGACCATGTGGATCGGGTTTTTGACCAGATGCGGGTAGGCGATATGGCCTTGCACGCCCTTTACGGTCAATTTGCCGGAAAGCGAGCCGCGGCGGCCGTTCTTGATCATGTCGCCGACGACCTTGTTCGAGGTCGGTTCGCCGACGATGCAGTAATCGAAATGTTCGTTGCGCGCCTTCAACGCTTCTACCACCTTGACCGTGCCATTGATGGCGATGCCTTCTTCGTCCGAGGTGATGAGCAGTCCGATGGAACCGGCATGGTCCGGATGGTCGGCGATGAAATCCTCGATGGCGGTGATGAAGGCCGCGCAGGAAGTTTTCATGTCGGCTGCGCCGCGACCGAAGAGCATACCATCCTTGATGGTGGGCTCGAACGGCGGCGTATGCCATTTTTCCACCGGGCCTGTCGGTACCACGTCGGTGTGGCCGGCAAACACCAGCAGCGGGCCGTGATCGCCCCGGCGCGCATAAAAATTGTCCACATTGCCGAAGCGCATGCGCTCAATTCTGAAACCGAGCGGCTCCAGCCGTTTGATCATCACTTCCTGACAGCCTGCATCATCGGGCGTCAGCGAGTGGCGGGCGATCAGATCCTTGGCGAGTTCGAGTGTCTTTGACATTCAGAGCAGCTTTCCATAAGTGGTTTCATCGAAGCCCAGGCAAAACACCCGGCCGTCCCTGACCAGCACCGGGCGTTTGATGACCGAGCTTTTATCCATCATGAGCCGGATGGCCGTTGCGTGATCGGTGACGGCAGCTTTGCTCGCTTCATCCAGATTGCGCCAGGTCATACCGGCACGGTTGACCAGTTTTTCCCAGGGGATTTGTGTCAGCCAGCTTTCCAGGGTGGCGGCATCAATGCCCTGTTTCTTGAAGTCGTGAAATTCGTAGGCCACGCCATGGCTTTCCAGCCAGCTTCTGGCTTTCTTGACGGTATTGCAGTTGGGGATGCCGTAAAGTTTCAAGGCGTGTCTCCGAATTTAAAAAATCTGAAAAACTCCTGATTTAAGCAAGGCGAGCGCAGACAAGACCCGAAGGTCAGCGACCAACGACAAAACAATACATGCAGTACGGCGAGGAGTCGCGCAGCGCAACCGACAACGTATTGTCGCCTTTAATCCAAGAGCATAGCCGGCTTAAATACCTCGCAACAGCTCATTAATGCCAACCTTGCCCAGCGTCTTGGCGTCGACTTTCTTGACGATGACGGCGCAGTATAGGCTGTAGCTGCCATCCTTGGAGGGCAGGTTGCCGCTGACGACGACGGAGCCGGCCGGTACGCGGCCATAGAAGACTTCGCCGGTTTCGCGATCGTAAATTTTGGTCGATTGACCGATGTAGACACCCATGGAGATGACGCAGTTGTCTTCGACGACAACGCCTTCAACCACTTCGGAACGTGCGCCGATGAAGCAGTTGTCGCCGATGATGGTAGGTCCGGCCTGTACCGGTTCCAGTACGCCGCCGATACCGACGCCGCCGGAGAGGTGCACGTTCTTGCCGATCTGCGCGCAGGAGCCGACCGTGGCCCAGGTGTCGACCATGGTGCCTTCATCGACATAGGCGCCGATGTTGACGTAGGAAGGCATCAGTACGGCGTTCTTGCCGATGAAGGAGCCGCGGCGCACGATGGCGTTCGGCACCACGCGGAAACCGCCGGCTTTGAAATCGGCTTCGCTGTAATCTGCAAACTTGGGCGGTACCTTGTCGAAATATTTGGTGACGCCGTCATCCATCAGCATGTTGTCTTCCAGACGGAAAGAAAGCAGCACGGCCTTCTTGATCCACTGGTGAGTTTCCCATTCCTGGCTGTCGCCCATGCGGGTAGCGACGCGCAAGGTGCCGTTGTTCAGCTGTTCGAGCACGCTGAACACGGCTTCCTTGACTTGCGGCTCGACATTGGCGGGGGTGATGCTGGCGCGGTTTTCGAACGCGGTTTCGATGATGGTTTGCAAATCGCTCATGATGCTTTCTCGGATAATCACAATAAAAACGCTATTTTACCCGTAAAGTCGGTCTGCCCGAAACCGCGAGGCAGATGTGGTGCCGGCCGGACACCGGCATTGCCTCAGGCCGGCTTGCTGCCGGCCCCCGGCGTGATTTATTTTTTCGCAGCCTGATAGAGCGGCATCACCGAAGGAATCATGGTTTTCAGATCGGCAATGCGGTTTTCGCTGGCGGGGTGGGTGCTGAGAAATTCCGGAGGTGTGCTGCCGCCTTGCTGGCCCATTTTCTGCCATAGCGTGACAGCGGCATTGGGGTTGTAACCGGCGCGTGCGGCCAGTTCCAGCCCCATGCGGTCGGCTTCGCGTTCCTGTTCGCGGCTGTTGGGCAGCGCGAAGAACAATGTTGACCCCAAGGCTGCTGCCTGGACGCCGACAGTAGCGGCATTCTGGCTTTTGGAGGCGCCGGCCAACACCGCCAGTCCCAGCAAGCCTGCCTGTTGGGCATAGGCGATCGACATGCGCTCGCGGCCATGCTCACGCAGGGCGTGGGCGATTTCGTGGCCGATGACGGCAGCGAGTTCGTCATCGGTGGCTTTGAGCTTGTCGATCAGACCGCTGAAAACCATGATCTTGCCGCCGGGCATGCAATAGGCGTTGACCTGGTCGTTCTGTTCGACATTGACTTCCCATTTCCACTGCGGGGCATCCTGGCGGAAATGGCCGGTTTGCTGGATCAGCTTCTGCGAGATGTTGCGTACCCGCGTGACCTGCGCGGCGTTGGTGTTGAGTGTTTTTTTCTCGTTGGCTTCCTTCAGCGTGGCGAGATAGCTTTCGGTCGACATGGCGACGACCTGCTGCTCGGAGAGCATCATGAACTGCTTGCGCTCGACGCCGGAAACGCTGGGGTTGGTGGTGGTGGCGCAGGCGGAGAGCAGGGTGGCAGCGAGAATGAAACTGCCGAGGCTGGATTTTTTCATGAGGGCATCCTTTTATAGCGGGCTTTGCATATCGGAAATTATAGCGGTACGACCACGAATTGTGCGTTCGATTCCGCCAGCGATATGATAATCTCGTTGAATAAACTGTATTTTCAAGTGTGCATGATGAGCTTGCGTTTCCGACTGAATCTGTTGATTACCATAGTGATGCTGATTTTCATGACGGCGGTGGCCTACGTGATCATCAAGGGTTTGCGCACCTCGACCCAGGAAGGTGTCGAGGCAGCGACCCGCGTCACCGTGCAGTTGCTGGATACCGTCATCATCAGCTCCGAACAGAACCCGTCCTGGGGTTACACCCATGTTGTCATGCAAAGGTTTCTTGAGCATCTGAAGCATGTTCGCGGCACGCGTATCTCGCTCTATGACATGCA
>DIVE01000079.1:13749-20829 GCA_002423265.1 Methylophilaceae bacterium UBA6140
GGCGCTATCCGCGAAGCCTGGGTCAATATGCTGAACCTGTTCTGGATAGGCATGATCTTTTTCATTCTGCTCAACCTGATGGTCTACTGGATGCTGGGTCGCTGGCTGAAGCCGCTTCAGCCCATGATGCAGGCGATGAACCGGATGGAGCAGGGCGATCTCGGCACCCGTCTGCCGGAGTTCGAACTTCCCGAGTTTGCACGTATTGCTCAAAACTTCAACCGCATGGGTGAATCGCTGCAGGCCAGCACTGAAGAAAGCCGTCGATTGGCGCTGATCGTCAAGCAGACCGCAGATGCCATCATGATCCATGATCTGAATGGCAATATTTCGTTCTGGAACCCTGCCGCGCAGCGTATGTTCGGTTATGGGCCGGAGGATATTATCGGTAAATCGATCGCGCTATTGACGCCGGTCGAGCAGAAGGCGGATCTTGAAGAAAATCTGCGCGAGATTACTGCAGGCCGCAAGATTGATAATCATGAATCGCAACGCCGGACTCGTGACGGCCGTATCATTGATGTGTCGATCTCGGCTGCGCCGCTGGTGGATCCGTTCACTGGCGAGGTGATCGGCGACATCTGCAGCATGCGCGACATCACCGAGCGCAAGCAGGCCGAGGAGGCGGAAAAGCAGCTTGAAGAGAACCGCCAGCTGACGCACTTGATCCAGCGCCATATCGAGGACGAGCGTCGCAGCCTGGCGCGCGAACTCCATGACGAGCTGGGTCAATATGTCACCGCGATCAAAACCTTTGCCGTCGGAATCGCCAACAAGGCCGAACAGAAAATGCCGGATGTCGCATCCAATGCGCAAACGATCGTTTCAGCGGCAAACCATATCTACGACGGCATGCACAACATCATCCGCCAGTTGCGCCCCGGATCGCTCGATAATCTCGGTCTGGCGGAGACCTTGCACGACATGGTGGACAACTACCAGAAGCATCATTCTGATCTCAAAATGAACTTGAGCATCCGGGGCGACGTCAATNNAATGCATTGAAGCACGCCAATGCCGACTGGATAGACATCCGGCTGGAAGTGATTGAAACGGGAGAGCTGCAATTGACAATAAAAGATAACGGCAAGGGGATGGATTTCTGCAAGGTCGATCAAAGCCGCCATTTCGGTTTGCTTGGCATGCGTGAACGTGCGCAGGCGCTACACGGCACATTCAGCATCGACTCGGCGCTGGATGAAGGCACCACGATCCGTATCAATATCCCGAAAGGCGGCAAGGCATGAGTCAGGTCAATGTGTTGCTGGTAGATGACCACGCCGTTGTCCGCATGGGATTCAAGATGCTGCTGGAATCAGCCTCTGATATCAAGGTGGTGGGCGAGGCGGAGAGCGGCGAGCAGGCCGTGAAACTTTACATGGAGCTGCACCCCGATGTGGTGGTGATGGATATCACCATGCCGGGTATCGGCGGCCTGGAGGCGATCGAGCGCATCATGGCGAAGGAAAATCATGCGCGCATTCTTGTTCTCAGCGCCCATGAGGATTCGGTACACCCCAAGCGCGTATTGAATGCGGGCGCCATGGGTTATCTGACCAAGCGTAGCGCGGCTGAGGAATTGATCAAGGCGATCAGGACGGTCGCCGGCGGCAAGCGTTATCTGGAGGCCAGTGTGGCCCAGCAGATGGCGATCCAGCAGCTATCCGGCGAACAGAACCCGGTCGATGTGCTGTCCGACCGGGAATTCGAGGTTTTCATGGCGCTGGCCAAGGGTAAAACCACCAATGACATTGCCGAAACCCTGTGTCTTTCGCCAAGAACGGTCGGCACCCATCTGTACAATATCAAGCAGAAACTGAACGCCAACAACTCCGCCGAGATTGCGCTAATTGCCATGCGGTCGGGCTTGATCGATCCTTGAAGCCAGGCCTGGTGGATGGGCAAAAAGCCGGTCATCCGACCGGCTTTTTGCTGCCTTGCGCTTTTGGCGGTGTCTGTTTTTGAGTGATTGGCTTATCTTGGCGAGGCGCGCACGCTGATGATGCCGCCCAGCACGATCAGCGCGACTGCGATCCAGCGGTCTGCGGAAAGGGTTTCTCCCCAGAGCATGATGCCGAACAGGCTGGCGATCAGGACTGTGGTGTAGGCGAGGCTGCCCACCACCAGATGGTTGCCGGTACGATAGGCGCGGGTCATGGCGAATTGCGCGAGGGTGGCGGAGGCGCCGAGGCCGAGCAACAGCGGCAGATCTTTCCATGAAAGCGGATTGAAATGATGCACCAGCATCCAGAAGCCAGCCCCTATGGTGCACACCAGAGTGAAATAGAATACGGTGCGCCAGTCCGGCTCACCGGATCGCGCCAGTTGGGTGACATGTACGTAGACAATGCCTGCGGTGAGGCCGGAAAGCAGGCCGATTGTGCCTGCCAGCAGCTCATCGGCATCGAGGCTGGGTTTCAGAAGCAGTGCGACGCCGGCAAAGCCCAGCACGATTGCGAGAATCAGAATCTTGCGTGGTCTTTCGTGCAGCATGAACGGCGCAAACATGGCCATGAACAGCGGTGAGGTGTAGTTGAGCGTGACGGCGGTCGCCAGCGGCAATGCGTTGATCGCGTAAAAGAACATCACCAGCGAGACGAAGCCGAGGATGGATCGCGTCATCTGTTTGCCGAGTACCGGTGTGCGCAGCTGCAGATTTTGTCTTCTTGCCAGTACGAAAATGAAGAGCAGGCCGAAAAACGAGCGGTAGAACACCAGTTCGGCGCTGCTGAAAGTCTGGCCGCCGATCTTGACCAGCACCCCCATGATGGCAAAGAAAAAGGCAGCCACCAACATCCACAGGCTGCCCGGCTTGTTGATCGCTAATCGCGGCAGGTTCAAGGTCTGCTGTTCAACAGATGAGGTTCGAGTTGACGGCGCAGCCATTGATGGAAGTGCTCCATGCCGGTTTCCATCGGATGCTGATAGGGGCCGCGCTCGTCCAGACCTTGTTTGAACAGCGCTGCACGCCCTTGTTGCATGCGCTCGCAGATATCCTTGTCCTCGACGGCAGTTTCGTTGTAGGCCGCCTGATGGGCCTTGACGAACTCCTCCTCGAACAGGGCGATGTCCTCGGGATAATAAAACTCGACCACGTTGGTGCAGGCATCGACGCCGCGCGGAATGATATGGGAGACGACCAGCACGTTCGGATACCACTCGATCATCAGGAATGGATAATAGACCAGCCAGATCGCGCCATGCTTCGGCAGGCGGTCGTGGTTGTAGTTGAGTACCTGATCCTGCCATTGCTTGTAGACGGCAGAGCCGGGTTTTTGCAACGCCTGCTTGATGCCGACGGTCTGCACGCTGTACCAGTCGCCGAACTGCCAATTCAGGTTGTCGCAATCGACGAAGCGATCAAGGCCCGGATGGAACGGACCGACATGGTAGTCCTCAAGATAAACCTCGATGAAGGTTTTCCAGTTGAAGTTGTATTCCTCTACCATCACGCGGTTGAGCAGATAGCCGCTGAAATCGAAATCCTGTTTGCAGCCCAGCCTTGCGAGGTCTTTGGCGATGTCGCGTTTGCTGTCGAACAGCAGGCCCTGCCAGTTTTGCAATGAGGTCTGATCCAGATGCAGGCAGGGATTCTGCTCGAAATGCGGGGCTCCGATCAGCTCGCCATTCAGGTTGTAGGTCCAGCGATGCAGCGGGCAGACGATATGGCAGGCATTGCCGCGGCCGTTGAGCATGATGGCCTGCCGGTGGCGGCAAATGTTGCTGACCAGCTCGATCCGGTTGTCATTGTTGACCAGCACTCTGGCTTCGTTCATCCACTCGAGCGCATGGAAATCGCCGGGATTGTTCACCATCAGCCGGTGGCCGATATACTGAGGTGAAGACGGAAACAGAAACTTCTGTTCTAGTGCGTAGATCGCGGGGTCTATGTACCAGGATACCGGCAATTGCGACTGGTAGCCGGAGGCTGTGGTCTCGAAAGAGGCGAGTTTGGTGGAATTGAGCTCGGACATGGCGTTTACTTGTGTCATGATTAAACGATCGTCGAATATCGAAGCGATTGATTTGATACCGGTTTTCAGCAAGCCCTCAATTTTGCCCCAAAGTCCGGTTTTAATAAACCATTTTCGGCTCGCAGAGCCGGCCTGCAAGCTGATCCGAATTTCACCGGAAGCAGCCGTGATTCTTGATTAATCGCAGGTTTTAGGCTACCCTCGGGGTTGCTGGAATATGGCGGTATTTCACCGTACACGAATTTCATCAGAGGAGATCAAGCACATGAAAAACCCATTGGATTCGATTACCGGAACGATTGTTTCCGGGCTGGTGCTGACGCTGGTTTTATATCTGTTCCTGAAGAATTTTATTCTGGCGGGGGTGTAACATGGACTTCATGCTTGACGGGATATTCCGCTGGTTGCACATCGTTGCAGGCGTGACATGGATAGGCCTGCTTTATTACTTCAACCTGGTGCAGGTGCCGGCCATGAAAGAGGCCACGGCTGATGGTACCGCTGCCGGCATTTCCAAACACGTCGCGCCGCGTGCCTTGCTCTGGTTCCGCTGGGCTGCGCTGGTGACTTGGTTTGCCGGTGCGGCATTGCTGGGTCCGAACTTCACTCATGCGTTCGCGCTCGAACCGGCTTATGCCGGCATCGGTATCGGTGCCTGGCTCGGTACGATCATGCTGTTCAACGTATGGGCGCTGATCTGGCCGAACCAGAAAAAGATCCTGGGATTGGTCGCGGCTACGGATGAAGTCAAGGCCAAGGCCCGACGCGTCGCGTTTCTGGCATCACGAACCAACACCATGCTGTCGATCCCCATGTTGTTTTTCATGGCGAACGGTTTGACGCACAAGGCTGCCATCGGCCTTTAAGCATCTTTATCCATGCTTTATAAACGGCGGCAGGAGCCGCCGTTTGCATTTTAATTTTTAGAGTCAAGAAGAACATGTCAGAACATTTGATGAACACTTATGGCCGTCAGCCCGTCACTTTCGTCAGAGGCGAAGGTGTCTGGCTGTGGGACGACAAGGGTGAGAAATATCTCGATGCCCTGTCAGGCGTCGCCGTCAATGGCCTCGGCCACGCGCACCCGGATCTGGTACGTGCCATTGCCGAACAGGCTGCGAAGCTGATTCACGTTTCCAATATTTATCACATTGCCGAGCAAGCGCGACTGGCTGACAAGCTGGCCGAAATTTCCGGCATGGACAAGGTGTTCTTCTGCAATTCAGGTTGCGAAGCCAACGAAGCGGCGATCAAGCTGGCGCGGCTTTATGGCCATAACAAGGGCATAGAAAGCCCTGAGATCATTGTGATGGAGCGGGCGTTTCACGGCCGCACCATGGCAACGCTCTCGGCCACCGGCAACCGCAAGGCACAGGCAGGGTTCGAGCCGCTGGTGAGCGGTTTCATCCGCGTACCGTTCGATGATCTGGAAGCCGTTAGTCAGGTCGCGTCGCGCAACCAGAATGTTGTGGCGATCCTGGTCGAGCCGGTGCAAGGCGAAGGCGGTATCAACCTGCCACACGACGTCAAGGGCTATTTGCAAGGTTTACGCGAGATTTGCGATGCGCATGGCTGGCTGCTGATGCTGGACGAGGTGCAGAGCGGTATCGGCCGTACCGGCACCTGGTTTGCCTTTCAGCATAGCGAAGTCGTTCCCGATGTGATGACGCTGGCCAAGGGCCTCGGTTCAGGTGTGCCAATCGGCGCTTGTATCGCCAAGGGTGCGGCAGCTGACGTCTTTACCTATGGCAAGCACGGTTCGACTTTCGGCGGCAATCCGCTGGCCTCGACAGCAGGGCTGACCACACTTGCGGTGATTGCCGATCACAAGCTGCGTGAAAATGCAGAGGCCATGGGCAATCATATCTGCGATTTGTTCAGAAGCGAGCTGGCAGGGTTGAGTGGCATCAGGAATATACGCAATGCCGGTCTCATGATCGGTGTCGAGCTCGATCGTCCATGCGGTGATCTGGTCAGGCAGGCGCTGGAGCAGAAACTGTTGATCAATGTCACGGCAGATAACGTCATCAGGCTCCTGCCGCCCTTGGTTATCCAACAAAACGAGGCAAGCCGGATCGTCGAGATACTGGCACCGCTGATCAGGAAATTTCTCAGCGTGTAAGCAAGGCGCCTCCAACCGATAGCAGTCAAATTTATGGCAATCAAACACTTTTTACAGTTCAACGATCTGACGGCGGATGAGCTCAATCACATTTTCGAGCGCACAAGCTGGATCAAGACCCAGTTCAAGAATTATCAACAGTACTGGCCGCTGGTCGATCGCACGCTGGTCATGATTTTCGAGAAAGCCAGCACGCGCACGCGTCTCTCGTTCGAGGCCGGCATGCAACAGCTGGGCGGTACGGCTATTTACCTCAATACCCGCGATTCACAGCTGGGTCGCGGCGAGCCGGTGGAAGATGCGGCGCAGGTGATTTCGCGCATGAGCGACATCGTCATGATCCGCACCTTCGAACAAGAGATCATTGAGCGCTTCGCCGCCAACTCCCGTGTGCCGGTGATTAACGGGCTGACCAACGAATATCACCCCTGCCAGATACTGGCCGATATCTTCACCTTTATCGAACATCGCGGCTCGATCAAGGGCAAGACCGTCGCCTGGATCGGCGATTCCAACAATGTTTGCAATACCTGGCTGCAGGCCGCGGAAGTGCTGGATTTTAACGTCCATGTCTCCACACCGCCGGGCTACGAAGTCGAACAGGAACGCGCCGGTCTCTATGGCCATGCGCACTACGAAGAATTTGCCGACCCGATGGAAGCTGCGCGCGGTGCCGATCTGGTTACCACCGATGTCTGGACATCGATGGGTTTTGAAGCCGAAAACGAAGAACGCATGCGCGACTTCGCCGACTGGCAGGTAGATGCCGACATGATGAAAATCGCCGCCAAAGACGCGCTTTTCATGCACTGCCTGCCGGCTCACCGCGGCGAAGAAGTCGCTGCGGAAGTCATCGACGGCCCCCATAGCGTGGTGTGGGATGAAGCTGAAAATCGTCTTCACACTCAAAAAGCGTTGATGGAATATTTGTTGTTAGGGAAGGTTGCCGGGTAGTTGCCCGTGGTGTGAAGACGATTTCGGCGC
>DIVE01000079.1:21019-21179 GCA_002423265.1 Methylophilaceae bacterium UBA6140
TCGGTCATTCTGAAATGGCTGCAGGATACGTATCAATGCGAGGTGGTGACGTTCACTGCCGATATCGGTCAGGGCGAGGAGCTGGAGCCGGCGCGCGAGAAAGCCAAAAAATTCGGCATCAAGGAAATCTATATTGACGATCTGCGTGAGGAATTCGTGC
>DIVE01000078.1:0-14032 GCA_002423265.1 Methylophilaceae bacterium UBA6140
GGGGTCGTCTTCCACCTTGGTGGTAGTGATGATTCGGTCCTTTGCTGAGTTGCTGAATCTGCCGCTTGACGATTACACCATCGCTCAGATGGCTTATAAGATTGAGCGCGTGGATTGTGGTTTGCAAGGCGGCAGGCAGGATCAGTATTCAGCAACCTTCGGAGGTTTCAATTTCATGGAGTTTTATGACGATGGGCGTGCGGTGATCAATCCGCTGCGCATCAAGAATTGGATCATCTGTGAACTGGAAGCCTCCCTAGTGCTGTTCTTTACCGGTGTATCGCGGGAGTCGGCTCATATCATTGCCGACCAGAGCAGCAATGTGCAAATGGGTTCGATTGATACCCTGGAAGCCATGCATGGAATCAAACGTGAAGCATTAATGATGAAAGAGTGCTTACTGCGCGGCGATTTTGATGGCTTGGTGGATTCGATCCGCATTGGATGGGAGCAGAAGAAACGTTCAGCTCGGACCGTTTCCAACCCGCAAATTGATGAGATTTACGATGCTGCCATCGGCGCAGGGGCGCTGGCAGGCAAGGTCTCTGGCGCAGGCGGTGGGGGATTCATGTTATTCTTTGTGCCAACTGAAAAGCGGATGGATGTGATACGTACTTTGAGCAATTTTGAGGGGCAAGTGAGCAATTGCCATTTCACCAAGCATGGGACACAAGCATGGCGTGTTTAAAAAAGCCTGCGGTGGCCGATTGCTCTAACAGTGAAGCGCAAATAATGCGATCCTATATCCAAGAGAAAATTAGCGATGCACAGCAAGTAATGCTGACTATGTTGCAGGATGAACAGTTGCAAGCTAAGTTGGAGCAGGCTGTTTTATCTTGTATACATTGTCTGCGCGGAGGCGGCAAGATTTTGCTTGCGGGAAACGGGGGCAGTGCTGCAGATGCCCAGCACATTGCCGGCGAATTTGTAAGTCGTTTTGCTTTCAATCGGCCTGGATTGCCAGCAATTGCGTTGACGACGGACAGCTCTATATTAACTGCCATTGGCAATGATTACGGCTATGAAAAGTTGTTTGTCCGCCAAGTGCAGGCGCATGGCCAAAAAGGTGATGTGTTTATTGGATACTCGACTTCAGGTAAGTCGCCCAATGTGTTGCTCGCGTTTGAAGAAGCGCGGGCGCGTGGATTAATTTGTATTGGGCTGACAGGCAATTGTGGCGGCCGAATGAGTGAAGTCTGCGATCATCTCCTGGAAGTGCCTAGTGCAGACACACCAAAAATACAGGAAGGGCATTTAGTTCTCGGGCACATCCTTTGCGGTTTGGTTGAGAACGCCATTTTCAAGGAGTCTGCATGATGGAAGCCATCGTTCTGGCTGGTGGCTTTGGTTCGCGCCTGCGAGAAGTGGTGCCGGATTTACCCAAGCCCATGGCACCAATTGCGGGAGAGCCGTTTTTGGAAATTCTGCTGCGTTCACTTGCCCGCAGTGGGTTCCGAAATGTAATTGTGTCATTGGGGTTTATGGCAGATAAAATTTCGAGCTATTTTGGTACATCCTTTGCTGGGATGCAATTGAAATATGTAATTGAAGATAATCCGCTGGGGACTGGTGGAGCAGTGCGATTGGCTTTGAGTCAGTGTCAGGAAGACCATGCCTTTATATTCAACGGCGATACCTATTTAAGTTTTGAAGCAAGTATAGTTGAAGATCTGTGGCAACGGCATCAGCATCCTATCATCTTGGCCCGTGCCCTCGAGGATACATCCCGTTATGGGCGATTGTTGGTTTCTGATGGTTTCGTGCAGGGGTTTTGCGAAAAAGGATTGCCAGGACCTGGCTTGATCAATGCTGGTTGCTATGTGCTTAGTGCCCATCAGCTCGATGCATGGCCGTTGAATTCTCCGTTCTCGCTGGAAAAGGATTTTTTTGTGCACGCAGTCAAGCTTCAGCCAGTAGATGTTTTTGAAACTTCTGGGTTGTTCATTGATATCGGGGTGCCTGATGATTACCAAAGTGCCCAAGAACTGTTGGCTGGGGTGGTGTGAAACCCCCGGCATTATTTCTGGACCGTGATGGCGTGATCAACGTTGATCATGGCTATGTTTGCAGGCCGTCTAATGTTGACTTTGTTGAAGACATTTTTGAAGTGGTTGCCACAGCGAATCGCTTGGGGTATCAGGTAGTGGTGGTCACTAACCAAGCCGGCATAGGCCGTGGCTACTTCAGCGAAGCCGACTTTTATGCGCTGATGGACTGGATGAAAATCAGGTTCGCCGAGCATGAAGGGCGTATCGACGCGGTATATTTTTGTCCGTTTCATCCGGAATATGGAATCGGTAAATATCGGCGCGAGAGTAACTGCCGTAAACCAGCTCCCGGTATGCTACTTCAAGCAGAAAGTGACCTTGAGATAGACCTTGCTCGATCAATCTTTGTTGGCGACAAGCCTTCGGACATGGTTGCAGGCCGAGCGGCTGGCGTGGGCATTTTGCTTCATTTGGGTGGCAATGAGGCAGATGTCCATTCTGTGCCTATTCGACGGCTTGCTGATGTGTTGCCTTATCTTGTTAGCTTCAGTTAGGGGCGCTGGAGTCTAATAGTTACATAGAACATAAACTTTTGTTTTTCCGATAATGTCGTGTTTCCACTACCAGCCACTTGCCTGCAGTCTCTAGATTCGACTTTAATGAGAACAACGTTAAGAGAAACTACAGCTAGTATGCCGGAACCTACAAACGCCAAGCGCGGCTTCGAACAAGTTATCTTTTCAGGTTCTCTATGATAAAATCTGCGATTGATTTTTAATCTAAAGACAAACCTTGACGTTCTGGAATTGTCGAAACGCGGGTGTCGTCAGATGCGCGTGTCCAGGGTGTTTGAGTCGATCGCTAATCAAACACGGTTTATGTTCTTGAAAGAGTTTGTTCTTTCATTGCTGCGAAAGCCGGTTCTAAACTCCCGGCTTTTGCATCAAATTATTACGATTTAAGGAATTCGGTACATGTCAGCAACTGTTGAAACCACTAGCAATCTCGGCCGCCGCATCACAGTCACGGTGCCGATGCAGCCTATCATTGACGAAGTCAATCAGCGTATCAATCGCATTGCCCGCACGGCCAAGCTTGCCGGCTTCCGCCCTGGCAAGGTGCCGCTCAGGATGGTGGAGCAGCAGTACGGCGCTCAGGTGCGTGACGAGGTTCTTTCCAGCACGGTTGAGCGCACGTTTACTGATGCGATTGAAGAGAACAAGCTGCGTGTGGCCGGTTTCCCTGATATTCAGCACAAGCCTTTCGGCGAAGTGGTTGAGGAGTTCGAATACACCGCGACATTCGAGGTGTTCCCTGAGGTGGTGATCGGCGATCTGAGCAAGGTCAAGATCGAGCGTCCGACTCTGGAGCTCGGCGAAGCCGATGTGAAGAAGACCGTGGATGTGCTGGTCAAGCAGCGCGCGACTTATGAGCCGGTCAAGCGCGCTTCCAAGAAGGGTGACAAGGTCAGTATCTCTTTGACAGCTTCGATTGATGGCGAGCAGGTCGAAAGCACCGGCGATCAGTCGATTGATCTGATTCTGGGCGAAGGCGGCCGTTATCCCGAGTTCGACGAAAACCTGATAGGCAACAAGGCCGGTAGCGAGAAAACCTTTGAAATCGCTTATCCGGCGGATCACAAGCCGGAACAGCTGGCTGGCAAAACCGTGGTTTACCAGGTCAAGTTCAACGGCGTCGAGCAGGCCAAGCTGCCTGCAGTTGATGCTGAATTTGCCCGCACTCTTGGTGTCGAAGATGGTGATGTCGAGAAAATGTATGCCGAAATCAAGGTCAGCCTCGGCCAGGAGGTCGACAAGCGGGTCAAGGCCAGATTGAAGGATCAGGTGTTCAATGCGCTGATCGAGAATGTTGAGGTGGAGCTGCCAAACGCGCTGGTGGGTGTGGAAATCAACCGCCAGATGGAAATGACCAAACATAACCTGCAACAACGTGGTGTCGATGTCAGCAACGTGACATTGGAGCCGGCGATGTTTGAGGAGCAGGCAAAGCGCGCGACCAAGCTGCGTCTGATTTTGCAGGAAATCGTGATTCAGAACCAGCTGCAGGCGACGCCTGAGCAGGTGAGGGCGATGGTCGATCAGTTCGGCCAAAGTTTTGAGCGTCCGGAGGATGTGGTGCGTTGGTACTACGCCGACCCCAAGCGTCTGGACGAGCCGGCAGCCCTGGCGACGGAAGAGAATGTTGTGAATTGGGTGCTGGATAACGCCAAGGTATCCAACAAGAAATTCAAGTTCGACGAATTGATGGGAAACGCTTAAATGACCATGCATAGCGAGTGGGATCCGAAGAATTTGGGCTTGATCCCGATGGTGGTCGAGCAAAGCGGCCGCGGTGAACGCTCTTACGACATTTACTCGCGCTTGTTGAAAGAGCGGGTGGTCTTTCTGGTTGGTCCGGTGAATGATATGACGGCCAATCTGGTGGTTGCGCAGCTGCTGTTTCTTGAAGCGGAAAACCCTGACAAGGATATTTCCTTCTACATCAACTCGCCGGGCGGTTCGGTGACAGCCGGCATGGCCATTTACGATACGATGCAGTTCATCAAGCCCGATGTCAGTACGTTGTGTACCGGCCAGGCTGCCAGCATGGGCGCGTTGTTGTTGACTGCGGGTGCCAATGGCAAGCGCTTTATTCTTCCCAACTCGCGTGTCATGATTCACCAGCCGCTGGGCGGTTTTCAGGGGCAGGCATCGGATATCGAGATTCACGCTAAAGAGATTCTTTACATGCGTGAAAAGCTCAATCAGATCATGGCGCATCATACCGGCCAGCCGCTGGAAACGATTGCCAACGACACTGATCGCGATAATTTCATGAGTGCCGAGCAGGCTGTTGCCTACGGCCTTGTGGACAAGGTTATTGCCAGTCGTGCGGATGCCGCATAAGATATAAACGTCAGACATTTTAGGAAGTTTTATGGCCACCAAGGCAGAAGGTGAAAAACTGCTTTATTGCTCATTCTGTGGCAAAAGTCAGCATGAAGTCAGGAAGCTGATTGCAGGACCGTCGGTATTCATATGTGATGAATGTGTCGATCTCTGCAATGACATCATTCGCGAAGAGATTCTGGGCGATGACGGCGCCAAGCAGCGCGATACCAACCTGCCGTCTCCCAAAGAGATTTGTGAAATTCTCGATCAGTACGTCATTGGCCAGACATCGGCCAAGAAAAGTCTGGCAGTGGCTGTTTACAACCATTACAAACGTCTCGGCCAGTCAGCGCAGAAGGACGATGTCGAGATTGCGAAAAGCAATATCCTGCTGATCGGCCCCACCGGGTCAGGCAAGACCTTGCTGGCGCAAACCTTGGCGCGTGTGCTGGATGTGCCTTTTGTCATCGCGGACGCAACCACGCTCACAGAAGCAGGTTACGTCGGCGAGGATGTCGAGAACATCATGCAGAAGCTGCTGCAAAAATGCGATTATGAAATCGAAAAAGCGCAGCGCGGCATTGTCTATATCGACGAAATCGACAAAATCACGCGCAAATCGGAGAACCCGTCCATTACCCGTGATGTGTCTGGCGAGGGCGTACAGCAGGCCTTGTTGAAGCTGATCGAAGGCACCATCGCATCGGTACCGCCGCAAGGTGGCCGCAAGCACCCCAACCAGGAGTTCGTACAGCTCGATACCACCAATATCCTGTTCATTTGCGGCGGTGCTTTTGACGGCCTGGATAAGCTGATACGCCAGCGCTCTGAAAAGGGCGGTATCGGCTTCGGCGCAGAGGTGAAGAGCAAGGAAGATGCGCGTGCGATCGGTGAAGTGCTGCGCGATGTGGAACCTGAAGACTTGATCAAATTCGGTCTTATCCCTGAGTTTGTCGGCCGTTTGCCCGCCGTGGCCACACTGGAGTCGCTGGATGAAGCGGCGCTGATGACCATTCTGGTAGAGCCGAAGAATGCGCTGACCAAGCAATACAGCAAGTTGTTCAAGATGGAAGGGGTGGAGCTCGAGTTCCGCGAATCCGCCTTGTTGCTGATTGCCAAAAAGGCGCTGCAGCGCAAGACCGGCGCACGGGGTTTGCGTTCCATCATGGAGCATTCGCTGCTTGACATCATGTTTGAGCTGCCCTCGATGCCCAATCTGATCAAGGTTGTGGTGGATGAGGGTGTGGTACGCGGCGACAGTCCGCCTATTCTGATTTACTCTGATGAACCGAGGGTGGCGGAATCCGCCAGCTAAGCGTTGATGTGATCCCGGCAGGCCTGAGCAGTGGCCTGCCAAAGCTTTCGATATCAGGTTTTGTCTACTTGAAACCTGGTCATCCGCCCCCAACTGCATCACATAATCACATGACGCATCGTTGTGTGTTCAACACTTAAGGTAATCACATGACTGAACCAAGCCTGCCGGTTTTTTCTCCTGAATCAGGGTTGATTCCATTGCTTCCGCTGCGGGATGTAGTGGTCTACCCGCATCTCGTCATTCCGCTTTTTGTAGGGCGCACCAAGTCTGTAAAAGCGCTTGAAATCGCTTCCGATGGCGATAAGCAGATACTTCTCGTTGCACAGAAATCGCCCAACAATGACGAACCTGAAGCTGCGGATCTCTATGAGGTCGGCACGCTGGCGACGGTATTGCAGATGCTGAAACTGCCGGACGGTACGGTCAAGGTGCTGGTAGAAGGCATACGCCGCGCTCGTGTCACCGAGTTCATCGAAACCGAGGAGTGCTTTGCCGCGCGTGCGGAAAATATCGAGGACGGCAACGATCCCGATAACGAATCACAGGCATTGATGCGCACGGTTTTTACCCAGTTCGATCAGTACGTCAAGCTCAACAAGAAAATTCCGCCGGAGATTTTGACATCGCTGGCAACCATTGATGATGCCGGCAGGCTGGCGGACACCATTACCGCGCATCTGACACTGAAGCTGGAAGAAAAGCAGAAGATTCTGGAGATGTTCAGCGTCGTTCAGAGGTTGGAGCATTTGCTCAATCTGCTGGAAGCTGAAATCGATATCCTGCAGGTCGAAAAGCGCATCCGTGGCCGCGTCAAGCGCCAGATGGAGAAGAGCCAGCGCGAGTACTATCTGAATGAGCAGGTCAAGGCGATCCAGAAGGAGCTCGGTGAGCAGGACGAGAATGCCGATATCGAGGAACTGGAAAAACGCATCAAGGATGCGCGCATGCCGAAGGAGGCGTTGGCCAAGGCCAATTCAGAGCTGAAGAAGCTCAAGCTGATGTCGCCGATGTCGGCAGAGGCCTCGGTCGTGCGTAATTACATCGAGACCCTGGTCAGCCTGCCATGGAAGAAAAAGACCAAGATCAGCAAGGATCTTGCCGCTGCCGAACAGATTCTCGATGCCGACCATTACGGACTTGAGAAGGTCAAGGAGCGCATTATTGAATATCTCGCCGTGCAACAGCGCGTCGATAAGCTCAAGGCACCTATCCTTTGTTTGGTAGGCCCTCCCGGTGTCGGCAAGACATCGCTCGGTCAGAGCATCGCCAAGGCGGTCAACCGCAAATTTGTGCGCATGGCCTTGGGCGGGGTGCGGGACGAATCCGAGATTCGCGGTCACCGCCGTACCTATATCGGCTCCATGCCGGGCAAGGTGTTGCAGAGCATGACCAAGGTTGGCGTCAAGAACCCGCTGTTTCTGCTGGATGAAGTGGACAAGATGGGGCAGGATTTCCGCGGAGACCCATCGTCGGCCCTGTTGGAGGTGCTGGACCCGGAGCAGAACCATACTTTCAATGACCATTATGTCGAGGTCGAATACGATCTGTCGGATGTGATGTTCGTTGCAACCGCCAATTCTCTGAACATTCCGGAGCCCTTGCTGGACCGCATGGAAATCATCCGGCTGGCGGGCTATACCGAGGATGAAAAAGTCAATATCGCGGTTCGCTATCTGCTGCCCAAGCAGCTGAAGATTCATGGCTTGAAGGATACGGAAATCCATATTTCCGAGCCCGCTATTCGGGATATCGTGCGTTATTACACGCGTGAAGCCGGTGTGCGCAGTCTGGATCGCGAGATATCCAAGATCTGCCGCAAAGTGGTCAAGGAGATTATTACGGCCAAGGCCAAATCTGCATCCAGGGCCCCGCGCAAGATCAGCGTGACGCCGAAAACACTTGAAAAATATCTCGGTGTGCAGCGTTATGACTTTGGTTTGGCTGCCGCTGAGAATCAGGTCGGGCAGGTGACCGGCCTCGCCTGGACTTCCGTCGGCGGTGAATTACTGACGATCGAATCCGTGCTTCTGGCAGGCAAGGGCAAGGTGATCACCACCGGCAAGCTGGGCGACGTGATGCAGGAATCCATACAGGCAGCATTGAGCGTTGTCCGCAGCCGTGCCAAGCGGCTTGGCATTCCGGAAGATTTTCACGAGAAGAATGATTTGCACATTCACTTCCCGGAAGGTGCAACGCCCAAGGACGGCCCAAGTGCCGGTATCGGTATTTGCACGGCGCTGGTTTCTGTCTTGACCGGCATCCCGGTCAGGGCCGATGTGGCGATGACCGGCGAAATCACGCTGCGTGGTGAAGTCCTGCCTATCGGCGGGCTCAAGGAAAAGCTGCTGGCGGCGCATCGCGGCGGCATCAAGACCGTGCTGATTCCGCAGCAGAACGTCAAGGATCTGGTTGAGATTCCCGAGAATATCAAGAATCATCTCGATATTCATCCGGTCAAGTGGATCGACGAAGTGCTGGAATATGCCCTCGAGAAGATGCCTGCTGTCGAGCATTCGGAACAGGAGGCTGTTGACATCAAGCAGAGCGAGGCTGGCGAAGGCGGGGTTGTGCCCGTGGTAACCCACTAGAGAAGGCTTGACAGGCACGCAAACCGCTTGCTATAAAGCAATGCACAGGCTTGCCTGTTTCCACAACAATGTCGAAGGGGGATTACACGTGAACAAATCTGAATTGATTGATCAAATCGCCAAAGCTGCCGGGATTTCCAAAGCTGCCGCCGGTCGTTCATTGGATGCTACAACAGCTGCAGTCACTAAAGCACTGAAAAAAGGCGATCTCGTCACCTTGATTGGTTTTGGTACTTTCTATGTTGGTAAGCGCGCTGCCCGTAATGGTCGTAATCCTCGCACAGGTGCAACAATCAAGATCAAGGCAGCAAATTCTCCAAAGTTTAGGGCTGGCAAAGCATTAAAAGATGCTGTAAACTAGCGTTCTTTGTTGGTCATGCAGGGTGCTTAGCTCAGTTGGTAGAGCGTCGCCCTTACAAGGCGAATGTCGGCGGTTCGACCCCGTCAGCACCCACCAGAAACCAACGCGGTTGTACTGTTTTAGTTATCTAAGAGCACGCTCCTGATAATGAAACGTTAAAAATTTAGGAGTGGTAGTTCAGTTGGTTAGAATACCGGCCTGTCACGCCGGGGGTCGCGGGTTCGAGCCCCGTCCACTCCGCCAATGATGATAAAAGCGAGCTTCATGCTCGCTTTTTTCTTTTCCGCATGCGTCTCTCCGGTATATTGCTGCATGTGATCGGTTTCACCACTCATCCTTGTCGAATCAATGCGTTCCGCGCAGAACTCAAGCCGCTTTATCCTGTCATCGTACTACCGAGTATGCTATATTCTTGCGTTGCACGCGTTCACTGCGATGCAAGTTTGTTAGTTAATTCAATTGAGTTGATACAGAGAAAGTTCTTGTCATGTTGGAAGCAATTCGCGAGCGCACAAAAGGTTGGTTGGCAAAAGTCATTCTGGGTCTGATCACGATTCCGTTTGCCCTGTTCGGTATCGATCAGTATCTGCAAGGTGCGGGATCTAACGTGCCGATTGCCAAAATCGATGGTGATGCAATTACCGTGCAGGAATTCGGTGTGGCGTTACAGAATCTGCGTAACCGTCTGCAGTCGGAAGGTCAGACAGACCTGACCATTCTTGATCGTCCGGAGCTCAGGCAATCTGTTCTGGACAAGCTGATCAACGACAAATTGCTGTTTGCCGAAGTCAAACGCGCCAATTTCAATATCAGCGATGCACAGCTGAGCCAATACATTACCAGCATGCCTGAATTCAGCCGCGACGGTAAATTCTCCGAGGAGGTTTATTATCAGTTGCTGACACAGAATCGCATGACATTGAAAGACTTTGAAGAATCGATCAGGCAGGATCTCAAGGCCCAGCAGGCACGCGAAGGGTTTGCCTCGCTTGCTTATATTCCGAACGGCCTGGTCGATCAAACGCTGAAAGTTGAATTGCAGGAGCGTGAAGTCAGTATTGCCGAAATCAAAACGGCGGATTATCTCTCTCAGGTAGCTGTAACGCCGGAGCAGGTCAAGGAATACTACGAGAAGAACAAGGACAGGTTCAAGACACCGGAGCAGGTCGAGCTTGAGTTTGTGCTGATGTCGGCCAATACCCTGATTCCGACCATGAAGGTGACGGATGAGGAAATTCAGAGGTTTTACAATGATAACGCCGATAAATTCCAGGGCGATGAGGAGCGCAGAGCCAGTCACATTCTGATCGGTTTTGGCCTGAGCCCGACGCCGGCCGCCAAGGAAGAAGCGCGTCAGAAAGCCCAGCAGGTACTTGAAGAAGTCAGGAAGAATAGCGATCAGTTTACCGAACTGGCAAAGAAATACTCACAGGACCCCGGCTCTGCACAGAATGGCGGTGATCTCGGCATGTTCGGCCGTGGCGTCATGGTCAAGGCTTTCGACGATGCCGTGTTCTCCATGAAGCCCGGCGCGATCAGCGAGCTGGTCGAATCCGAATTCGGTTATCACATCATCAAGCTGACTGAAATCTCAGGTGAAGCGCAAAGTCTGGCCAGTGTCGCCCCACAGATTCGTGGCGAGTTGTTGTATCAAAAAGCTTTGGCCAAATATACGGAAAACGCTGAGAATTTCAGCAACCTGGTTTACGAGCAGTCAGCCAGTCTGGAGCCGGCTGCCAAGGCATTCGATTTGCAGATTCAGAAAACGCCATTGATGAGCAGGGAAGACGTGGCCCGGGTGTTCAAGAGCGACAAGATGCGTGACCTCGTGTTCTCTGAAGATGTGCTGAAAGATGGCCGCAACACCGAAGCATTGGAGGTCTCGCCCAATTCGTTGATGGCTGCCCGTGTCATCAATCACAAGCCTTCAGCACCCAGATCATTTGAAGAGGTGCAGGCCGGCATTGAGGAATTCCTGCGGCTTGAGGCCGCTGCAAAAATTGCGATCGAAAAGGGTCAAGCCGCACTTGCCGATTTGCGTCAAGGCAAAGCGGTTGATTCTATCGACTGGATCCCGCCGGTTGTCGTTGACCGCAAGAACGCCCAGGGTCTCACCGATTTGACCATGAACAATGCATTCAAGGTTAATGTCGACAAATTGCCTGCCTATACGGGTGTGGCAGATGCGAACAAGGGTTTTCTGCTGATCAAGGTGAGTGCGGTGAGTTCCAGCGGGCTCGATGAAGAGAGCGAGCGGCAGGCTGGCAAGGTCGAACTGCAGGCGGCACTGGCTGCGGAATACGTTGACGCTTATCTGAAAGCGTTGCGTGCCCGGAACAAGGTGACGGTCAACCAGTCGTTGTTGCAGTCCGGCGCGACCAACTGAGATAAAAAAACCGGCTGAACATCTGCCGGTCAAATAGAGCCAAATAGAAAAGGCAGCCATTGGCTGCCTTTTCTATTTGATATGGCGGATATGAATCAATCAACCACAGCAGCGACGGTGGTGTTCATGCCGCCGTCGACATAGGTGATCTCGGCAGTGATGCCGGAAGCCAGATCGCTGGAAAGGAAAGCTGCCGTGTTGCCGACTTCTTCGATGGTGACGTTGCGGCGCAGCGGCGCATGTTTTTCATTGAAGCCGAGAATCTTGTCGAAACCCGAAATGCCGGAAGCTGCCAGCGTCTTGATCGGACCTGCAGAAACCGCGTTGACGCGGATGCCCTTGGGCCCGAGACTTTGCGCCATATAGCGGACGTTGGCTTCCAGGCTGGCTTTTGCCAGACCCATGACATTGTAGTTGGGCAGGCTGCGCTCTGCGCCGAGGTAGCTGATGGTCAGCATGCTGGCATTACGGCCTTGCATCATGGGCAAGGCCGCTTTTGCCAACGCGGAAAAGCTGTAGGAGCTGACATCGTGCGCGATTCTGAAATATTCGCGTGTGACGCTTTCCAGATAGTCGCCGTCGAGTGCCACCTTGGGCACGAAGGCAACCGAGTGAATGAGGATATCGAAGCCGTCCCAGTGCTTGGCGAGCGCCGGAAAGAGCGCGTCGATCTGCGCGTCGTCCGAAACGTCGCAGGGCAGCACGATGCTGGAGTCGAATTCGGCGGCCAGCTTGGTGACACGACCCTGAAATTTCTCGGTCTGATAGGTGAAAGCGAGCTCTGCACCTTCACGCTTCATCGCTTCGGCAATGCCGTAGGCGATGGAGCGGTTGCTGAGCAGGCCAACGATGAGGGCGCGTTTCCCGGCTAGAAATCCCATGAGATTATCCTTCTCTTGTTTTGCTGATGATTGTTCTGAATGTCCGGCAATGCCTGGAGGCAGTGCGCGTTATTTTGTGCTGCGGGGGTCGAGAGCGTCTCTCAGACCTTCACCGAGCAGATTATACCCCAACACCGTGATCAGAATGGCGAGGCCGGGGAACAGTGACAGCCACCAGGCAAATTCGATGTATTCCTTGCCGTCGGTCAGGATGTTTCCCCAGGATGCCTGCGGTGCTTGTACGCCAAGCCCGAGGAAGCTGAGCCCGGATTCCACCAGAACGGCGCTGGCGATGCCGAGTACGGAGCTGACGATGATAGGAGTGAGGCTGTTCGGTAACAGATGTTTGAAGATCAGGCGTCCATCGCGCGCGCCAAGGGTTTCTGAGGCCATGACGAACTCGCGCCCCCGCAGACTGAGAAACTCCGCCCGCACCAGTCTGGTCACGCCCATCCAGGAGGTGAGGCCGATGACGATCATGATGTTCCAGATGGAGGGTGTCAGAAAAGCAATGACGGCAAGAATCAGGAAGAAGGTCGGGATCGACAGCATGACGTCGACCAGGCGCATGATGACGACATCGACCCAGCCGCGGTAATAGCCTGAAATTGAGCCGAGCACGATGCCGATGGCGGTAGCGATGCCGACCGCGACGATGCCGACCATCAGCGAAATACGTGCGCCGAACAGCATGCGGGAGAAAACATCGCGTCCAAGACCATCCGTGCCCATCCAGTGATCGGATGAAGGTGGCAGCAGTATGGCCTGCACGTCAATCGCTTCCGGATCGTAGGGTGCAATCAACGGTGCGAACACGGCCAGAAACATGATGCCGGCGATGATGATGAAGCCGGCAAAAGCCAGTGGGTTGGAGAGGGCGCGCTTCATCGCATGACTCCTCTGCGCACGCGCGGGTCTGCCCATGCATAGGCGAGATCGGCCAGCAGGTTGCCAAGCAGAGTGAGTGCCGAACCGATGGTCAGTATGCCCATGATGACCGGAAAGTCGCGCATCAGCACAGCGTCGTAAAACAGTTTGCCCATGCCGGGGATGGCGAAAATCGACTCGGCGATCACCGAGCCGCCGATGAGCCCGGGGATCGACAAACCGAAAATGGTGATGAGCGGCAGCAGGGCATTGCGCAGTGCGTGGCCGTAGACCACCGAATGTTCGCTCAGGCCTTTGGCGCGGGCAGTGGTGATGTAGTCCTGATGCAGCACATCAAGCATGCCGTTGCGTACAAACAGCGAGATTCCGGCAAGACCGCTGAGGCCGGAAATGAAGACCGGCAGGATCAGATGCTTGAGCGTGTCGAGGACTTGCGCGATTGGGCCCATATTTTCATAACCAAGGCTATGCAGGCCGGAGATCGGCAGCCAGTTGTTGGCAACGCCGGTCCAGTACATCAGCATCAGGGCCAGCCAGAATCCGGGAATGGCAAAGCCGACGAACACAAACAGTGTGATGGCGCGATCAGGTAGCTGGTTGCGTGTCAGCGCGGAAATGACGCCGAGCGGCAAGGCAATGGCAATGATCAGTACCAGGCTCAGCACATTGATCAAGAGTGTGATTGGCAGGGCTTCCTGAATCAGTCCTTTGCTGACATTGCCCTGTTCGTC
>DIVE01000078.1:14091-19053 GCA_002423265.1 Methylophilaceae bacterium UBA6140
CGGGATTCTTCGCTGGCTTTTGGGTTGAAACTGGCTTCTGAAGCCGTGATATCGCCCGGCGCCAGATGCATGATGAAGAATGAAATCAGGCTGATGCCTATCATCAGCGGGATCATCCAGAACAATCGGTTAAGCAGGTATTTGATCATGGCGATTTAGCGGGCGCTGATTTCATTGCGGCGTAATGGTTCCGGAATGAACCACTCGTGCGAGTTGTGGCCGATACCGGCCGGTGGCGCCGGATTGTCGATGCCCTTGATGCGCTTGTGGATGGCCGGCAGGCCGTATCCGGCGTAGAGATAGACGACAGGGCTATCTTCCAGCAGGATGCGGGAAAACTCGTGGTAGATTTTTGCCCGTTTGTCGCTATCCAGTTCCAGCCGCCCCTGCTCCAGCAGTTTATCGACCTCGGGGTTGTTGTAGCCGATGAAGTTGAATTGCCCCGGTGCCTGCTGCGACGAGTGCCAGATGCCATATTGGTCCGGATCCAGTGACAGGCTCCAGCCGAGTAGCACCGCATCGAATTCGCCGGTCTTGATGAAGCGCCCGATAAAGCTCGCCCATTCCAGAACGCGGATTTTGACATCTATGCCGATCTCCTTCAGGCGTCGCTGTACCAGCACCGCCGTCATTTCCCGCTGTTTGTTCTGGTTGGTCAGAATTTCGAAAGCCAGCGGTTTGCCGTCGCGGTCTAAAATGCCGTCGCCGTCATGGTCGGCAAACCCCGCCTCTTTCAGCAATGCCAGGGCTTTCTGCGGGTCGTATGGGTAGGGCGAGAGTTCGGGGTTAGTCCAGCGCGTACCGGGCTTGTAGGGTGAGGATACGGGTTCGCCAAGGCCTAGCAGCACGCCCTCGATCAGCTCCTGTTTGTTGACGGCATAGTTGATGGCCTGCCTGACGCGGATATCATCGAACGGCTTGTGTTTGAGATTGAAGCCGAGGTAGGTGTAGTTATTGCCGAGTTCCTTGTAGAGGCCGATTCTCTCAGCGAGATCGGGTCTTGATGGGAATATGCGGGCGAACTGGATCGGGTTCAGGTTCATCGAGTCAATGTTGTCCGCCATCAACTCCAGAAACTGGGAAGCGGCATCGGGAATGAAGCGCGAGACCAGCCGCTCGATTCTTGCTTCTCCCTGCGTGGACAACGGGTTCTTCACCAGCGCAATGCGCTCGCCGTTGCGCCATTGCTCCAGCTTGTAATAGCTGCTGCCGACCGGGTTGCGGGCAAAGGGCGTGGTATTGATGTCCTGGCCTTCAAGCAGGTGCTTGGGCAGAATCTGCAAACCTGCCCAGGTGTCCAGTGCAGGGGCATAGGGCTCCTGATAACTGACACGAAAGGTGAGGGGATTCGGGGTTTCCGCCTTGGTGACCAGTTTGTAATCGGCACCATATGGCGTGCGCGTGTTTTCATCGGTGACCAGTTTCCAGGTAAAAAGCACGTCCGCGCTGGTCAGCGGCTCACCGTCTGCCCATTTCATGTCCGGCTTCAGGTGAAAAGTGATGGTTCTTTGATCCGGAGAGATATCCCAAGATTTTGCCAGTTCACCTTCGAGTTCCAGATTGCGGTCGTATTTCAGCAGGCTGTTGAAAATGCTGGAAGCGATGACAGATGCCGCGGACTCCCCCGCAATCATCGGGACCAATCCGCTGGGTTCACTGATCATGGCGTTAATTGTGGTTCCGCCATTCACCGGCTGGTAGCTATGCTCGAAGTCGACGGCAGACGACGGCGGTTTTCCGCAGGAAGTCAGCAGCAGTGCTGCCAGAAGGCAGCCTGGAAAGAGATGAAGCAGGTTCCGTTGGGGCATGTTGAAAGCGGGATTCAGTAACTGATCAACAGCAGAACTGCGGCTGGTTTGAACCGGTAATTGCGGGCAGAGGGCACGCTGACTGAAGATATTGGCTGTGGTATTTGTTGTTATTCAAAATGGCCCCGCATGTTCTTAGACTGGTGTTTTTTCTATATTGTTGCCCGCTTGTTTCTGGATGGCTTTTTTGCCGCTTCCCTTGATCAGCAACACCTGGCCGATTTTGAGTGCGCTGCTTTTCAGCTGGTTGCCGGCCATGATCGCCTTGATGGTCACGCCGTAACGCAAGGCAATCGCGTACAGGGTTTCGTTGGCCGCTACCGTGTGTCTGATAATCTGTTTTGTATTGAGTTCCGTATTGTGGTGGGCGACTGCGACAATTTCGAATTTTTTCTGATCGACGGCTGAGCCCGTGTTGCCGGATGAATCTGGAACCAGCACGGCGCGGCTATCGTTCAGGGCGGTGGCCGGTGGCAGGCTGTTGACATGCCGCAGTTCGGCGGTTGTGATGCCGAACTTGCGGGCGATGGTGTCGAGTTTTTCCCCCCGTTTTGCCTGATAGGTTTTCCAGCTCACCAGAGGTTGGTCATATTCTGCCAGGTTGGTCTCGAAGATTTCAGCAGCGCCTACCGGCAAGAGAATTTCATGCACGCTGTCGCCTTTGGCAGTCAGTACCGGACGGTTGTATTCCGGATTGAGTGCGGCGAATTCATCGAACGGAATGCCTGCAAGTTCAGCGGCCAATTCGGCATCGATCTGTTCAGGCGCCACGACTTTGGCGAAGTAGGGCTGGTTGGGAATGCTTTCGATGTTAAGCCCGTAGCGTTCCGGGTAGGTGACGATATTCTTGATTGCCTGCAGCTTGGGTACATAGTTCCGTGTCTCATCCGGCAAAGGCAAGCTCTGGTAGTCGAGAGGCAATCCTTGCTTGCGGTTTCTTTCCATTGCACGGCTGACGGTCCCTTCTCCGGCGTTATAGGCGGCCAGCGCCAGATCCCAGCTGCCAAACATGGCATAGAGCTTTTCCAGGTAGTCCAGCGCGGCATTGGTGGCGGCCGTGACATTTTTGCGATGATCCGCCCACCAGTCCTGCTGCAGGCCGAAATGTTTGCCTGTCACCGGCATGAATTGCCAGATACCGGCGGCACGGCTGCGCGACATCGCCTGCGGATTGAAGGCGCTTTCGATCATCGGCAGTAAGGCGATTTCGCTCGGCATGTTGCGTTTTTCGACTTCTTCCACGATGTAATGCAGATAGCGCTCGCTGCGCGCTACCATGCGATGCATGTAATCGGGACGCGATGCGTACCAGTTCTCGTGTTTGGTCGTCAGCGGAGATTGCACGTCTTCGATCTCGTAGCCGGCGCGAATCCGTTGCCAGAGGTCTGCCTCTGCGCTGTAGTTGAGCAGGATGCCGGCAGCATTCCTGGTGATCTCTTCTGCCGCAGAATCGCCATTCCCGGTTGCGTTGACGGCAAGCGCTGCACTGTTTGCTTCATGAGGGCTTTCTGCATGGGCGGGTGCGGAAAAAACAACGCAAAGCAGAATCGCTGATTGAAGCAGCAGCTTATGGGGCATGAGGTTTCTCAGCATGTTGAGGGCGATGAAAGATGGTAGCGAATTCGCTCCATCCGTGCAAGTGAATGTTTTTCTTTCATATTTATTAATATCATGTTGATTAATAATGATTTCTCATATTTCTTATTAGTGCGAAAACTTCGTCTGGACTGGCGTTTTCGGCAGCTCCCGAGGCTTTTCTGATGGCTTCCGTGTGGCAACGCAAAAAGGGGTTGGTCTCCAGTTCCAGCGCTATGCTGCTCGGCAGGCTGGGCCGGTTGCCGGATCTCAGCTTTGCGACTTGCTCCTGACGTTTTTGCAGGGCGATATTGTGCGGCTCGAGTCCGCGTGCAAAGGCAATATTGCGCGCGGTGTATTCGTGGGTGCAGTAAACCCGGGTTTCTGGCGGTAGGCTGGCGAACCGCTGCAGCGATTGATGGAGTTGATTGGCCGTGCCCTCGAACAGGCGCCCGCAGCCGCAGGAGAACAGCGTATCGCCGCAGAAGAGCATTGGGCTGCAATAATAAGCGATGTGTCCCAGTGTGTGCCCCGGCACTTCCATCACGTTGAACTCACAGCCGAGCGACTCGAGCTTGACGTGGTCGCCTTCGGCCACGGCGATATGCGCAAAGTGGTAGGATTCCTTCGCCGGCGCATAGACAGCTGCTCCGTAGCGCGCGACCAATTCGTTCACGCCGCCGATATGGTCGTTGTGATGGTGCGTAATCAGTATGGTATCGAGCTTGAGATTCAGCTTTTTCAAGCGCTCGATGACCGGTGCCGGATCGCCGGGGTCGACCACAACCGCGCGCTCGCCATTGGTCATCAACCAAATATAGTTATCCAGAAAAGCAGGTATTGGTAGAATCTCGATCATGTATCCAAATATAACAGTCTTTGCCCGGGCATGATCATGGAGCCGCACATTGTTCCATAACCAACAGAGCTGGCTGGCGACTTCGCTCGGGACTTATCTGCGCAAGCATGAACAGCAGCTGTTCGACGATGCGGTCAGCGACATTTTCGGTTTCAATGCCGTGCAGCTTGGCATGCCGGATGAGGATTTGCTGCGCAACTGCCGCATGCCGTTCATGATCAAGTCGGATATCAATGCGGGCGCGGTGCATTGCCAATCCACGCAATTACCTTTCCAGGCCAACAGTATCGACCTCCTGTTGTTGCCGCACGTGCTCGAATTCAGCGAAGACCCTCATCAGACGCTGAGAGATGCGGGGCGTGTGCTGGTGCCGGAAGGCCATATCATCATCAGCGGATTCAACCCGCTGAGTGCCTGGGGCCTCAAGCGACTGACGGCGAGATCCAAGGGCTACCCATGGCAGGGGGATTTTTTCTCATTGCCGAGAATCCGTGATTGGCTCGCATTGCTGGATTTTGAAATCGTGACGCTGAAAATGGCATGTTATGCGCTGCCTTTCCAGAACCCGTCCTGGCTCAACCGCTGTGTCTGTCTGGACGGCGTCGGCAACCGCTGGTGGCCGATGATGGGCGGAATTTACTTTATCGTGGCGAAGAAAAGAGTGCTGGGCATGCGGGTGATCCGGCCGGACTGGAAGAAAAACAGGTTCAAGAGCCTGGT
>DIVE01000127.1 GCA_002423265.1 Methylophilaceae bacterium UBA6140
CCAGCACCTTGTGCGGCAGGGCGAGGGTATTGATGCCGTCCTGCACAGTGCCGACCTGCTCGAACAGTGAAGTCATCTCCCACATCACCCAGTGCGAAATGCCGTTGAGCCGCAGGGCCATCGCCGTCACCGCGGCAACACCGCCGACGCCGACCTCGCCTTTGCTCCAGAGCCAAAGACCGATGCCGCAACTGGTGATAATGAGCAGCATGTTGAGTACATGATTGATGACCTCGACCGCACTCACCAGACGCATCTGCTGATGCACGACATCCAGAAACTCCTGCATCGCATGCCTGGCATAACCCGCCTCGCGACCGGCATGTGAGAACAGCTTCACCGTCGCGATATTGGTATAGGCATCGGTGATGCGCCCGGTCATCAGCGAGCGTGCGTCAGCCTGCGATTGCGAGACACGGCCGAGGCGCGGCACGAAATAACTGAGCGAGGCGACATAGAGGGCCAGCCAGCCGAGAAACGGCAGCACCATCCACAGATTGAAACTACCGACGATCACCACCAGCGTGAAGAAGTAAATACTGACGAAGACCAGAATGTCGGCCAGAATGAACCACATATCGCGCACCGCCAGCGCGGTCTGCATGACCTTGGCGGCGACACGGCCGGCAAATTCGTCCTGATAGAAACTCATGCTCTGGCTCAGCATCAGCCGGTGAAAATTCCAGCGCAGGCGCATGGGGAAATTCCCGGCCAGGCCCTGATGCTTGATGAAGCTCTGCACACCGACCAGCAACGTACTGAGCAGCAGTATCGCCGCGAGCAGCAGCAGATTGTCGCCTTCCTGCTGCCATAGCTGTTCCGGCGGGATCGCGCTGAGCCAATCCACCACCTTGCCCATCATGCCNNGCAAGATGCGTTCTCAGACCCTGCGTGCCCGCCCAGACGAACGCGCGAAAGCTTTTGGGCGGCGTAGCGAGGGTGGCTTCCGGAAAAGGGTGCAGCAGTTTTTCAAACCAGCGGAACATAAGCAAGACTTCATGAAGAGTATCAGGCAGACCTATTTTCACCCATGCGGGTTCATTAAGGAATCGCTGATTTGTTTGCAGCTTGCCATTGCAGGCCCGGCAGGGCACGGCAATCCATACGGCATGTCATTGCGAGGGCGTAGCCCGTGGCAATCCAGGATCAGCGCTGGGCGACTTCGTCCCGATCACACATTTTTCGGCGGCCCCTCAGGCAGGGGTCTGAAATGCGCACCAGGTCGCCAACAGACTTGAGCCATTGGCTTTAGTTTGGCAAGATGCGTGCTTGACTGACTTTTCTGACGGAACCGCGATGCCCCACCACCCAAGCCGAAATTTGTACTGGATTCCCCTTGTGCTGTTGATGGCCGCCTGCGGCAGTGTGGACAAATACAATCCCTTCAGCGAGAGCAAACCGGCCGAACCATGGAAACCGTCGAACGCGACCGAATATCTGTGCGAAGGCAACAAGCGCTTTTTCGTCAGAATGCTGGACAAGGAAAACGCAGTCTGGCTGATTTATCCCGACCGTGAAGTACGGCTGGAAAAATCCGCCGGCGGCAACACTTACACCAACAACGTGGCGGTACTGGAAATCAACGGTAGCGAAGCCACGCTCAAGGATGGCGCAAACATAGACTACACCGCCTGCAAGGCTGTCGCCGTCACCAAATAATCCCCCGACGAAAAAGGGGCTGCCTGCGGGCAGCCCCTTTTCTTTTCCGCCCGATCCGCTTCAGGCGGCGTGCGGCAAACCCAGATTGCGGTTGGCCGGCACCGCGATGTCGATCAGTTTGGGCCGTGGCAGATTGAGCTGGCCCATCAGTTCGGCGAATTCCGTTTCCGTCCTGTTTGCCAATCTGGCGTTATGCGCCTTCTCCCAGCCTATGGTCGAGACCGAAAAGCCTTTGTAATCGTGCGCCGGCCACACGCGCGTAGCCTCCGGCAGGGTAAACAGCTTCTGCGTGATGCTCTGATACAGCGCTTCTGCGCTGCCGCCCTGAAAATCGGTTCTGCCGCAGCCGTTGATCAGCAAGGCATCGCCGCTGAACAGATTGCCGCGCCACAAATAAGAAACGCTGCCGGGCGTGTGTCCCGGAGTATGAATCACCCGGATTTCTTCGCCATTAGCAAAACTGATGATGTCGCCATCCTGTAGCTGGCGGTCGGCAAAGCTGATACCGCAGCCGCTGGGCACCGCAGCCTTTGCCGCGGTCATTTCGCGCAACTTGCCGGCAGAAGTCACGTGGTCGGCATGCGCATGGGTTTCCAGTACGTAGGCGAGCTGCAGGCCAAGCCGCTCGATCTGTAACAGATCGCGCTCCCAGTGGGTATCGACCGGATCAATAATGACGGCTTCACGGGAACCGGGCACCGAGAGAATATAGGTATAGGTCGAAGACGTGCTGTCGAACATTTGTACAGGGTAATGTTGCATTTTCAACTCCTTCAATTAGAGCGTGTTCACACTAAATGCCGAATGCTTTCATCAGCATCAGCACAGCCACCATGATCAGCAGCCAGGCAAAGGCTTTTTGCACCTGCTGTCGATTCAAACGTCTGGCAAAGGCTTGGCCGATCACCATGCCACCCAGAGCACCGGCCACAAAAGGCCAGGCGATTGCCGCGTCGATTTTGCCGGCGAAGGCACTGGTCACGACTACGGTAAACGAGATCAGTGCAGTCACTGCAAGCGAGGTCGCCACCACCGACCTCACGCCGAGATCCGTGTATTTCTGCAAGGCCGGCACAATGACAAAACCGCCACCGACGCCAAGCAAACCTGACAGAAAACCGGCGCCGCCGCCGGACAACGCCAGGTATCCGGCACAGCGCGATGTCCACTGGAATCTGCCGCTACCGTCGTCCCGGATACAGGGCACAAAATCGCTGTCGCCTTCATCAAGCGCGCCGTTCTTCTGCCGTAACGCGCGCACGGCCAGCACCAGCAGAAGCAGGGCAAAAACGGCTTTGAGCGATTGCTGATGCAGTTGCTGCCCGAGCCAGAGCCCGGCCGGCGACAGCAACGCACCTGTTAACGCCATCAGCAAGGCTGCGCGATAGCGCACCTGACCATCCTTAAGACCGATCAGCGCAGCCGATAGCGCTGCTACAAACACCGCCATCAATGCAATCGGGATCGCCTCGCCCATGCTCAACCCGCCTGCCAGCACCAGCAATGGCACGCCGATAATGCCGCCGCCGGCACCGGTCACACCCATCACCAGACCGATGACCAGCCCCAGCAGAATGTGCAGCAGTTCGATTTCCATCAACGGCGCCTTTCCATTACTTCATGGAGACCCATGCCTGCCAGCATCGCAAGCACGAACACCACGGGGGCGAGATCGCCGCTCAGGAGCGAACTTAGCGCCGGGCCGGGGCAATAGCCGGCCAGACCCCATCCGGCGCCGAACAACAGGCTGCCGATGAGCAGGCGTCGATCAATCTTTTGTGCCGTCGGCAGCTTGATCGCCTCGTTGAGCAGGCTCTTTTCCCGGTTTTTTGCATGCCGAAAAGCGAAAAAACTGACCAGCAATGCACCCAGCATGACCAACATCAGCGACGGATCCCACTGGCCGCTGATATCGAGGAAACCGATCACTTTTTCCGGATTGGTCATGCCGGAAAGTATGAGGCCCAGGCCGAACAACAAACCGGCAATCAAGGAGGTAATGACAGGCATGATCTTAAGCTCCGAAAACATGACGCATGAAAAACACGACCAGCATACCGGCCAGCATGAAGCTAACGGTGGCCGCTATCGAACGCGGCGAGAGCCTGGCAATACCACAGATGCCGTGACCGCTGGTACAACCGGAACCGTAACGGGTACCGATGCCGACCAGCAGACCGGCCAGAATCAGCTGCCAGAATCCGGCCTTGATTTCGACCTCCGGCAGATCGGTCACCAACGCATAGAGCAAAGGCGAAGCAATCAAGCCGCCCAGAAATGCCAGCCGCCAACCCAGCTCCGATTTCACCGGGCTCAGCAAACCGCCGAGAATGCCGCTGATGCCCGATATGCGGCCATTGAACAGAATGAAGACAGACACAGCGATGCCAATCAGGACGCCGCCTGCGAGCGAAGTCCAGGGGGTAAAAGCCAACCAATCGATCATTTTTCAACATCTCCTTCACAACTGTTGCAATACAGGCGATACAGCACCTGCAATACCGCCATCGCTTCTGAACTGGCGATGGAATAAAAAATCTTCTTGCCCTCTCTTCTGGTATTCACCAGCTGTTCGTTTCTGAGCACGGTGAGCTGCTGCGAGAGCGAAGGCTGTTGCAGGCCCAGCGTCTCTTCCAGTTCGCTGACGCAGTACTCTCTTTGCGAAAGCTGACACAGCAGCAACAGGCGGTCACGGTTGGCCAGCACCTTGAGCAGATTGCTGGCCCTGTCCGCCGAAGCGCGCATGACATCAAGATCGAAAGCTTCCTGTGGCATATTCATAATTCAACCCAAATAAAATATTAAATTACAATATGTATATTTATATAATATATGATGATGAAATGTCAAGGGTTAATTTGACAAGGGGTCTTGTTGAGGTGACAAAGGCAAATAAAAAAGGGGCTGACGCCCCTCCACATACCTTGGTTGATATTGCGTATATTAGGTAGGGATTGATTTAATGAGTGAGCGGGATGAAGCAATTCACCCGCGCAACCATTAAATCAGCGCTACCTAGGTGCTGCGCCTGAACGTCACCACCAGCACATCCCGATAGGCCGGCTGACCCGGCACGATCTGTTCGACCGGCGTCACACCGTGCATGCAGCGATGATCGTTGACGATGGCCGTATCCAGCGGCTCGGTCAGCGTAAAGCTGTCCAGCGTGCGTTGTTCAAGATCATGCATGGTGGTCGTACCGCTCGAGATATTGAAACGCCGTACCATCATCACCAGCACGAAATCGACGCCATCGCGGTGCACGCCTTCCGGCGTCGGCTTGCCTTGCCACTCCGTGTTGGCCTCGATGCGGAACTGATGCAGTTCGATATGCCAGACTGCCGTCGGTTGCAACCGGCCGAACAGCCGGTGGGCAAAGTCGAGAATGGCGCGCATGGTCCGGCTGCACGCGATATCGTCAGCAACCGGCTCGAACTCTCTCGCGATGCCGCCATTCAGACGGTTGTAATCGAGGCTCTGATAATGCGGCTGATGCGGTTCCAGCTTGATCGAGCCCGGAACGTCGGTCGCGCTCATTGTGGCATAGCGACGGCGCCGGTACCTGCCGCCGTCGGCCATGTACCGGTCCAGCGGCATGTCGTTCCAGCTATCGGCAAACATGGCCCAGTCGTCAAGCGCTTTGGGGTCGTTTGCCAATAGCAGCGCTCGCATTTCTTCTGCCGGCGCAAAGCTGAAGCCCGCCTTTTCAACGCGGCCGGCCAATTCGCTCAATGCATCTTCCTGATCTGTCATGATAGTCATTCGTTTTATCGCCTTCCGTCGCGTATTCTAGCCGATGCGTGTTCGCCTCAGAGCGGTTTTTTCATGCCTGCCGCCGTCGCCGGATAACGCCAGAAGCTTGACGCTATAGACTAAAAAAAGAATGATTCAGCCATGAGCACCCATACCGTCACTCCAGCCGTAGCTGCCACCCGCATGATTGCAGCTGTGCTGCGTCCGATCTGCCGCCTGCTGTTCCGCACCGAAATACACGGCGAGGTTCAGCGCCCGGCAGACGGCAAACTGCTGATCGTCGCCAACCACGAATCCTTGCTCGACGGCCTGTTGATCGGGCTGCACCTGCCTTTCCGCGTTACCTTCGTGGTGCACACCGAAGTACTGGAAAACCGCTGGTTTCGTATGTTCCTGCGGCTGGTTCCGCACCTCACCGTTGATCACACCAGCCCGCTGGGCATCAAGAAAATCATCCGCCTGATCGAAGCGGGGGAGCCGGTCATGATCTTCCCCGAGGGTC
>DIVE01000020.1:0-2677 GCA_002423265.1 Methylophilaceae bacterium UBA6140
AGTGGATTTAGCTCAATACAAGACCTTGGTATTCGATTGCGACGGGGTCATTCTCGATTCCAATCTGCTCAAGACCCAGGCCTACTACGACACCGCGATTGCCTTTGGCGCCAATCACGAACAGGCGCAGGCCATCGTTGATTACCATGTACGTCTGGGCGGTATTTCCCGCTACCCGAAATTCGAATACTTTCTGCAGGAAATCCTCCATCAACCGGTGACGGATGAGCGCATGAAGTTTCTGCTCGACCGCTTTGCCAGCGAGATACATCACGGCCTGCTGCACTGCCAACTGGCGGACGGTCTTTTCGAGCTGCGCGCGCGCTATCCGCAACAGCGTTGGATGGTGCTGTCCGGCGGCGACCAGCAGGAGTTGCGTGGACTTTTCAAGCAACGCGGGCTGGATGGCATGTTCGACGGCGGCATCTACGGCAGCCCGGACAACAAGGACCAGGTGCTGGCGCGCGAAATCGCCAGCGGCCATTTGGCAAAGCCCGCCTTGTTCCTCGGCGACAGCAAATACGACCACGAGGCGGCGAGCCGGGCCGGACTGGATTTTCTGTTTCTCAGCGAATGGACCGAATTCGAAGGCTGGCAGGGATATTGCGAACAGCATGACATCAGGATACACAGCAATCTCGGCAGTTTGCTATGACTCCTGACCAATATATAAAGGTGGCTCCGGAGCGCGACCATGCTTAAAAGCGAGGAGATGCCCCCGGAAAGTTTTGCCTCGATGACTGCGGGTGCCCAGGTGCTGGGCCGCGACAAGTATGGCATCAAGGTCTTTTTATTGCAGAACGGCCAGATACTTAAAATTTACCGCGTAAAACGGGTTTTCAGCAGTGCGCGTATTTATTCCTATGCGCGCTTTTTTTGCAGAAATGCGGCAAGGCTGCAAAAACTCGGCATCAGAACTGTTTCGATAGAAAAGCTCCTGCATTTTTCCGATTCCAGCAACACCGCCGTGCTTTACCAGCCGCTTGCCGGGCAGACCCTGTGGGATCTGCTGGAAGCCGGCAAGATGGATGATCAGCTGATCAAGCGACTGGGCGAATACGTAGCCCGGCTACATCGCATGGGCATCTATTTCCGCTCTCTGCATCTTGGCAATGTTGTGCTGACGGAAGATGGTCAACTCGGTCTGATTGATGTTTCGGATATGAGCATTTTTCCATGGGCCTTGAATAATTGGCAGCGTTTGAGAAATTTCCGCTTGTTTGCCAAGAGAGACCAGGGCATCAAAGCGCTGACTGAAAAGCAGCAACGGGTGTTTCTGGCAAGCTATTTCAGTGCGGCCTCACTTTCAACAAATGCTAAAGTGGCCGTGAAAATTGCAGAAGCGATTCGTTGAATCAATCCCGACTATCCCGCCGGGGCAAATTTATATACATTGGCAATATCAGCATTGACCAGAAAGTATCTGAGCAGGTGAAAGAATCCAGTAGCAATGTCGTGTGGCATCAAGCCAGCGTGACGCGTGAACGGCGCGAAAAACAGAACGGCCATAAATCAGCGGTGATCTGGTTTACCGGGCTATCGAGTGCGGGAAAATCGACGCTTGCCCATGCAGTGGAAGAAGAACTGCACAAGCTGGGTTGCAGCACTTTTGTGCTCGATGGCGACAATATCAGGCATGGCCTTTCTTCCAACCTCGGCTTCAGTGATGAGGACCGGCGCGAAAACATCCGCCGTATTGCAGAAACTGCCAAGCTGATGATGGAAGCCGGCATCATTACCATGGCTGCTTTTATCAGCCCATTCAGGGATGACAGAGAATCCGCACGCAAGCTGATGCCGCACGGCGATTTTATCGAAATCTACTGCCGGGCCAGCCTCGAAGTGTGTGAAAAACGCGATGTCAAAGGCTTGTACAAGCGCGCACGTGCCGGTGAAATCAAGAACTACACGGCCATCGATTCGCCTTACGAGATACCTGAGAATCCGGAATTGATTGTCGACACCGGCGAAGTCAGCCTGCAACAAGCGGTAGATCAGGTCATGCAGTTGCTGACAGATCGCGGTATCGTCAAGCATTCATCGTGAGAGTCTTCTTCAAATGATGACGATATTTGCAGACACAGAATGAAAATACAAAAATCATGATCCTGGTCACCGGCGGTACAGGCTATATCGGCTCTCATACCTGTGTTGAACTCTTGAATGCGGGCGAGGACGTACTGGTGCTGGATAACCTTTGCAACAGCGATGCCGGCGTCATGGACCGTATTGCGCGCATCTCCGGCAGAATGCCGGAGTTCGTCGCCGGAGATATCCGTGACGAAGCCTTGCTCGAACGCTTGTTTGCCGAGCACACGATCAAGGCGGTCATTCACTTTGCCGGACTCAAGGCAGTCGGTGAATCTGTCAGCGAACCCTTGCGCTATTACGACAACAACGTCAGTGGCACCCTGACCCTGCTGCAGGCCATGGCCCGCCACGGCCTCAAAACCATGGTGTTCAGTTCATCCGCCACCGTATACGGCGAGCCGGAGCAATTGCCGCTGACCGAGACTGCCCGGCTGCGGCCGACCAACCCCTACGGTCAAAGCAAGCTGATGATAGAGCAGATTCTGCTCGATTTGAGCGTCGCAGACCCGGAGTGGCGTATCAGCATTCTGCGTTATTTCAACCCGGTCGGCGCGCACGAAAGCGGCTTGATCGGCGAAGCGCCAAA
>DIVE01000020.1:2695-5269 GCA_002423265.1 Methylophilaceae bacterium UBA6140
CATGTCGTCGATCTCGCGCAGGGCCATCTGAAAGCGCTCGATTATCTCGCCACCCACCAAGGTGCGGAGATATTCAATCTGGGTACGGGGCAGGGCTACAGCGTGCTGGAAATGGTGGCCGCGTTCGAGCGCGCCTGCGGCCGGGAAATTCATTACCGTATCGTCCCGCGCCGCCCCGGCGATGTCGCCAGCTGTTATGCAGACCCTTCAAAGGCGGAAAGAATTCTGCACTGGAAGGCCGGCAGGAATCTGGCAACCATGTGTGACGATAGCTGGCGCTGGGCTCAGAGTTCTCTCTGAGCGGCGTTTGTATCCTTCAATAACTGCGCATCCGCCAGCAACTGCGCGGCATCGGCTTCATCGGCAGCTTGCTGATGCTCCTCAAAACCCATGGCGTGCAACCGCGCATAATAGCCGTTTTGTGCGAGCAGTTCGGCATGTGTGCCACGTTCGACGATTCTGCCCTGATCCAGCACCAGAATCTGATCGGCTTTTTCAATCGTCGATAATCTGTGGGCAATCACCAGCGTTGTACGGCCCTGCATGACATGGTCGAGTGCAGCCTGAATGTAACGTTCGGATTCGGTATCCAGCGCCGATGTCGCTTCGTCCAGAATCAGCACCGGCGCATCTTTCAGCAAGGCGCGGGCGATAGCGATGCGCTGGCGCTGGCCGCCTGAAAGCAGGATACCGTTTTCACCGATCATGGCATCGAAGCCGCCCGGCAACTTCTCGATGAATTCTTTTGCATTGGCCGCCTCGGCTGCCTTGATGATGGTTTCTCGCGGGGCACCTGCGAGATCGCCATAAGCGATGTTGTTGGCTACGGTGTCGTTGAACAGCGTCACCTGTTGCGTGACCAGCGCGATATGGCGGCGCAGGTTTCTCAATTTGTATTGTTCGATGCCTACGCTATCCAGCGCAATTTCACCCTCGGCATGCGTATAGAAACGAGGGATGAGGCTGGCCAACGTGGATTTGCCGCTGCCTGATCTGCCTACCAGCGCAATCATCTGGCCGGGTTCCACGGTGAAATTGATATCGTGCAGAACAGGCTGTGAAGAGCCGGGATAAGTAAAGCTGAGATTTTTGACTTCAATGCGGCCGCTGACCCGATCTTTCTCTACCGTGCCTTTATCTTCTTCAGGCGTTTCGTCCAGCAGCTCGAATACGCTCTCGGCGGCAGCGATGCCTTTCTGCATGGTCGCGCTTACTTCGGATATCTGCCGGATCGGCTTCGGCAACAGACAGGCCGCCGTCACGTAAGAGACCAGCTCACCGGGCGAAGCGTCACCGCGCAAAAACAACACCAGATACATCACCAGCGCAAGCACGCTGTAAGTGACAAGTTGCAGCGACGGCGTGAAAACAGCGCTGATGCGGGTCATCTTCAGGCTACGCTGGCGGCTGGTTTCACTGGCGTGTCTGAAGCGTTCGATTTCATAGTTCTCGCCACCGTAACTGCGCACTACCCGGTAGCCGGTGATAGTCTCTGAGGCCACATGGGTCACTTCACCCATGGCGCTTTGTATTTTCTTGCTCTGCTTGCGAAACTTGTGGCTGGCCTTGTTCGCCAGAAAGCCGACCACGGGTAGTACGGCGAGCAGCACCAGAGTCAGTTTCCAGTTCATCCAGAGCAGATAGCCGAACAGAAAAATCACTGTCATGCCTTCACGGAATATGACCTTGATGCCATCGGTTGCGGCACCCGTGACCATGCTCACATTAAAGGTGATGCGCGACAGCAGATGGCCGGAATTGTTACGGTCGAAATAAAGATTGGGCAGTTCGAGCAGGCGGTTGAAAAGTACCGTGCGCAGATCATGCACCAAGTTTAAAGACACTTTGGCTAGAAAATAGCTGCCGAGGAAGGAGCCGATGCCCTGATATATCGCGATCCCGATAATAAACAGCGGAAAGCTCCAAAGCAGAGGCACACCGAGGAATTCGGCACTTGGCCCTTCTACCAGACCATCGATGAAATATTTGAACACCCAGGCGGTTGCCGGTTGGCCCGAGGCGAAGATCATGAATCCCAGAATGCTGACGGCAAATATCAGCCAATAGGGCTTGACATAAGTCAGCAAGCGCAAATAAATACGGACGCTGGAATGAAAAAAACTTTCGGACTCAGGGGTGCTCATTTGGGGATTTCTGGATTTTGATTATCGGATTTTAACAGCTGCCAACCTCTGAGGCGTAAGCTGAAATAAATTTACGGTATTATTGGGCGTATCTGAAGTTAAATGTTTCAGGTTTTGATGACTATCACACAGGCGAAATAATCCAGGACATGAAAATCGCTATCGCAGGTACAGGCTACGTTGGCCTTTCCAACGCCATTCTTCTGGCTCAGCACAACGAGGTTGTTGCGCTCGACATTGCCCCGGAAAAAGTCTCCTTACTGAATGACCGGCAGTCGCCGATTGAAGATGCCGAGATTGAGGATTACCTTCAAAACAAGACCTTGAATTTCCGTGCCACGCTGGATAAACACGAGGCCTATGTTGGCGCAGAGTTTGTCATCATCGCGACGCCCACGGATTATGATCCCGAGACGAATTATTTCAATAC
>DIVE01000108.1 GCA_002423265.1 Methylophilaceae bacterium UBA6140
CAATCCATTTCAGCGTCCAGCAACAACGAAGGCGGCCTGACCCTGCTCTACAAGACCCACCCGCACCCGGACGAACGCCTGGCGAAACTGGGCGACGCCATCGGTAGCAAACTGGACAATGTGACTGCAGGCAAAACCCTGGGCGAGCGTTTTTACCGGCTTAAGCCCTGAGCTTCGCCCTGTACGAAAATGAAAAAACCCGGCTGACCGGGTTTTTTCATTTCATGCAATGACTTGCGGCTGTCACTCCTTGGCAGCGCGCTTGCGCTCGTGTTCGAGCAGGTGACGTTTGCGAATGCGGATGTTCTTCGGCGTGATTTCCACCAACTCGTCGTCGTCGATGAACTCAACGGCAGATTCCAGCGTCAGCTGCACCGGCGGTACCAGACGTACCGCTTCATCAGTACCGGAAGCACGCACGTTGGTCAGCTGCTTGCCCTTGATCGGGTTGACCACCAGATCGTTGTCGCGGCTATGGATACCGATCACCATGCCTTCATACAGACGATCGCCCGGACTGGAGAACATGCGGCCGCGATCCTGCAGTTTCCACAAGGCATAGGCCACAGCCTCACCCTGTTCGGACGAGATCAGCACGCCGTTACGGCGGCCCGGCATGTCAGGCTTGACCGGCGCGTATTCGTCAAAAATATGCGCCATCAGGCCGGTACCACGTGTCATGGTCAGGAACTCGCTCTGGAAACCGATCAAACCGCGCGCCGGAATCTTGTATTCGAGGCGGGTGCGGCCATTGCCGTCCGATTCCATGTTCTGCAATTCACCGCGACGGCGGCCCAGCTCTTCCATCACGGCGCCCTGGCAGTCGTCTTCCAGATCGACAGTCAGGATTTCATAAGGCTCGCATTTTTCGCCGTTGATCTCTCTGTAAACCACGCGCGGCTTGCCCACGGCAATCTCGAAACCTTCGCGGCGCATGTTTTCCAGCAGGATGGTCAGATGCAACTCACCGCGGCCGGAAACGCGGAAAACATCGGCGTCAGCCGTATCTTCGACGCGCAGCGCAACGTTGACCAGCAGCTCCTTGGTCAGGCGGTCACGAATCTGGCGACTGGTGACGAACTTGCCTTCAGTACCGGCCAAAGGCGAGGTATTGACCATGAAGTCCATGGTCAGCGTAGGCTCATCCACTCCCAGAATCGGCAAGCCGACCGGATTTTCACGGTCAGCGATGGTAACGCCGATACCGATCTCTTCGATACCGGAGATGATGACGATGTCACCGGCTTCCGCCTCTTCTACCGGCACGCGCTCCAGACCCCTGAAGCCCAGTACCTGATTGATGCGACCTTGCGCGGTCTGCTGGTCGCCATTCATGACAACAATCACCTGACCCGGCTTGATGCGGCCATTGCGGACACGACCGACACCAAGACGACCGGTATAGGTCGAGTAATCCAGCGCGGAAATCTGCAATTGCAGTGGCGCATTGCTGTCACCCTGCGGTGGTTCCACATGTTTGAGGATAGTCTCGAACAGCGGACGCATGGTTTCGGAAGGGGTGTTCATGTCGAGCGTGGCAAATCCGTTCAACGCGGAAGCATAAACGACCGGAAAATCGAGCTGCTCATCGGTCGCGCCCAGATTGGCGAACAGATCAAAAGTCTGGTTGATGACCCAGTCTGTGCGGGAACCAGGGCGGTCCACCTTGTTAATTACGACGATGGGCTTCAGGCCCAGTGCCAGCGCTTTCTTGGTGACAAAACGGGTTTGCGGCATCGGGCCTTCGACTGCGTCCACCAGCAACACCACGCCGTCGACCATGCCCAGCACGCGCTCGACCTCGCCGCCGAAATCGGCGTGTCCCGGTGTATCGACAATATTGATATGCGTGCCTTCATAGTTGACCGCCGTATTCTTGGCAAGAATGGTGATACCACGCTCTTTTTCGATATCACCGGAGTCCATGACGCGCTCGGTGACGGCCTGGTGAGATGCGAAAGTGCCCGCCTGCTGCAACAGCTTGTCGACCATGGTGGTCTTGCCATGGTCAACGTGGGCGATAATGGCGATATTTCTGAGATTTCTGGACATGGGAGTGCGGCCAACCTGATTGAAAGGGCGCGATTCTAACATACTAATCAATTATTTATTTCGACAAATGGTTTGACAATTCAGGATGGATGCGTATACTTCGCGGCAGATTCAATCTAGTTTGATTGATGATTCATCGCCCTAGCCTCTCGAAGCCCGATGTCATTTTGCGGCTCTCTTGTATTTGTTACCGGTTAGTGGCTATGCCCGTGCGCCGGTAAGAATACTGAATACATTCATTTAGTACGCGCCTATTGTTGCTGCTCTTTACATGGAGTCAGCAACGGGAATGCGTTTGCTTGCGCCCTTTCAGCCTTGAAACAGCTGGATATTTATTTTTTTAAGGGAATACTTCGTGTCATTAGAAAACACCAGTTTTGAAAATCTTAACCTGCATCCGTCCATCCTCCGCGCTTTGGAAGAAGCCGGCTATGTGACCCCAACTCCAATCCAGGCACAGGCCATTCCTGAAGTCCTGGCCGGCCACGATCTGATGGCCTCCGCCCAGACCGGCACCGGCAAGACTGCTGCATTCACATTGCCGGCATTGAACCTGCTGGCAACTCCGCATCCATCCAAAAGCCGCGGTCCGCGCATTCTGGTGCTGACACCGACACGCGAACTGGCGGCCCAGGTTAACGAAGCTGCCCGCAAATACGGCAAATTCATCCGCGCCCGCACCGTCAGCATCGTCGGCGGCATGCCCTACCCGCTGCAAAACAAGCTACTGAGCCAACCGCTGGATATTCTGGTCGCCACACCAGGCCGCCTGCTGGACCACATGGAGCGCGGCCGTATCGACATGTCGCGCCTGCAGATGCTGATTCTGGACGAAGCCGACCGCATGCTGGACATGGGCTTCATGCCTGATGTCGAGCGCATCTGCAACGCCCTGCCGGCCGAACGCCAGACACTGCTGTTCTCGGCGACACTGGACGGCAATATCGGCAATATCGCACGCCAGATTCTGCGCAGCCCGAAGACCATCCAGGTTGCCGCACAAAAGGAAAAACACGCCAACATCGAGCAGCGCCTGCACTTCGTTGACGACATGAACCACAAGAACAAGCTGCTGGAGCATCTGCTGATCGACGCCGACGTTAATCAGGCTATCGTCTTCACCTCGACCAAACGCCACGCCGACCTGTTGGCCGAAGACCTCTACGCTGCCGGCCACAAGACCGCCGCCTTGCATGGCGACATGACCCAGGGTGCACGTAACCGCACGCTGACCAAACTGCGCCACGGCGATGTCAGAGTGCTGGTCGCTACCGATGTTGCGGCACGCGGCATCGATGTTGCCGGCATCACGCACGTGATCAACTACGACTTGCCGAAATTTGCTGAAGACTACGTCCACCGTATCGGCCGTACCGGCCGTGCAGGCAAGTTGGGCGTAGCAGTCTCGTTCGCATCCCACGCCGACCGCTATCAGGTGCGCAAGATCGAGCAGTTCACCGGTCAGCGCATGGAAGCTACCGTGATTGCAGGCTTCGAACCCAAGCGTCCGGCGCCAAGAACCGACGGCCCGAGCGACCGTCCGCGTTCCGGCAAGAAGCCCGGCGGCGGCTACAAGGGCCGCGCGAACAGTGCGCCCGGTTTCCGCAGCGATAACAACCGCAGTGCAAATCCCGGCCAGAGCTTCGGTGACCGCAAGCCAGCCGGCAACGGCCAGGGTAGAGATGCAGCCCGCGGCACATTCTCCGATCAGAAACGTACCGAAGGCGCCCGCAGCGCAAGACGCCCACGTACTTTTGCATAAATGATGACGGTGACTACAGGAAACGAAGTGACTCAAGAACAGACCACGTTCGAATCATTGGGGCTGGCGCCTGAATTACTCAAGGCGCTGAGCGAATCCGGCTACACCAAACCGACACCCATCCAGGCGCAAGCAATTCCTGTTGCGCTGGCCGGGGGCGACCTGATGGCCGGCGCGCAAACCGGCACCGGCAAGACGGCAGCATTTGCATTGCCGCTGCTGCAAAAGATGTTGCCGCTTGCCAGCACCAGCGCCTCACCGGCGCGGCATCCGATACGCGCGCTGATTCTGACACCCACGCGCGAACTGGCGATACAGGTCGAAGAAAGCGTGAAGGCTTACGCCAAATACACTAATCTGCGCTCGCTGGTCGTGTTCGGCGGTGTCGATATCAGGACGCAAACACCCAGTCTGATGCGTGGTGTGGAAATTCTGGTGGCGACTCCCGGTCGCCTGCTGGACCATGTCGAGCAACGCACGCTGCAACTGGGCCAGGTACAGATGCTGATTCTGGACGAAGCCGACCGCATGCTGGATATGGGTTTCATGCCCGATCTCAAACGGATTCTGGCCTTGTTGCCGAAACAGCGTCAGAACCTGATGTTCTCGGCAACCTTCTCCAATGAAATCAAGAAGCTTTCCGAGGCTTTCCTGCACAACCCGACCCTGATCGAAGTCGCGCGCAGCAACGCAACCGCTGAAAACGTCACACAAAAAGTCTATCTGGTTGAGCAGGCAAACAAGCACGCGCAACTCACCGACATTCTGCGCGGCA
>DIVE01000132.1:0-5393 GCA_002423265.1 Methylophilaceae bacterium UBA6140
GACTTTTCGCGTATCGCCGGTCATCATGAAACCGGAAGCGGTTGATGTCAGCAGTGTGCCGATATCCGTAGGCCGCAGATTGAATATCTTATCCGCGCGCGATTCGATCAGGGCGACATCCAGCAGTTCTTCCAGCAGATAGACGATGCTCTGTGCCTGTCTGTAGATCGCTTCCACCATTTCCTTTTGTTGTGCCTCACTCAAGTTCCGCGTTTGCAATAGTTCGGAATAACCCAGCACCGTCGACATCGGCGTACGCAACTCATGTGCAGCTGTCGTGATGAATTCCGATTTCATGCGGTCGATTCTGGATAATTCGGTGATGTCCTGGAAGTAGTGGATGGATCTGGTTTGCGCGTTGTTGAGTTTGATGACGAAGCATGACACGACATGCAGATCCGGGTTGTGAAACTCGATACTGACGGGTGTTGTATCGGCTTCCGACTGCATGTCATCGCTATTGCAAAGCGTTTTCATGAGCGTGCCGAATTCGGCTTCCGTGATATTTGTCAGCCTGGCTGCCGGTAGCCCGGTCATCGAGATGAATGCGCTGTTCTGGTAAGCGAGCCGGCCCTGATCATCGAAAGCGACGATTCCGACAGGAGAACACTCAATCAGGCTACGGAATTTGAATTCCGATTGCTGCAATTCGCTGAGCTTGTCGTTGATTTCATTCGACATCATGTTGAATGAATCAGCCACTTCGCGCATTTCGCTGATGCCCAACGGCATGATCTTGTAACTGAAATCGCCCGACATGAACTTTTCTGCCGCCAAGGTCAGTTCCTGCAACGGTCTTTTGATGGTGAAATAAACCCCGAGCAACAGAAACAGCAGAATGATGCTGAACAAGCCGGAAATGGTCAGCTCTTCTGTCATGATCTCGTCCCATCTTTGCTCTTTCATGATCTGCAGATTGATGACGACCAGCACAACGCCCAGTTTCGTGCTTCTGATCTGGCCGGCGGTAGGCGGCCAATCAAATGATTGTGCAAAAGACATGCCGGAGGATTGCTTGTCGGAAATGGTCAAAAGCGGCCCCTGTTTCTCCAGCTCCTGCAAAATGGTTTTCTCGACGCCGGATATGACGCTAACGGGTTTGCCGATATTCTCGATGCGGCTTGAAAAGACCACATTACGTTCCGGGTCCAGCACCAGGATCTGTTCGAAGCGCGGGTCGGTTGCCGATTGAGAGATGATTTCCTTCAAAAGAAAGCGGTCCTTGCTGGTTGTGCGTTCAGCCACAAGACCTATACGCGCGATCTCCGCGCGGCCAAGATTCTCAGCTTCTTCTGCAATGCGGCTTTGCGAGATGGTAAAGCTGGTGATCACCGAGAGCATCAGCAGACACAGCGCCGCAATGATGCCCCAGATGAAAGTCAGCCTTGCCAGGCTGAGAGGACGTAGGTTGCGGATCTCCACTACTTAATCCAGAAAACTGTCGTTGGCCAGCAGGGTGAGGTCAGGCATGGTGCTGAGCAGACCGGAAGCAAGCATGTTTTGTGCAAGATGGGTTGCCACCTCCATGATTTTCGGCTGCGAGCCGCCAAGCCATTGCCGATTCGACACTCTGTCCGGCAATTCCAGATCGCTGAACAACCCGGTGATTTCGGCATCCGGCACGTTGAGCCGTTTGGCAAGAAAGGCAGCGTATTTTTCCTGGTCTGCCTGCCAGCGCTCGAGTGCTCTGAAATGTCCTTGCACTGTTTCTCTTATACCTTCGCGTTGCTGCGCCAGCACGTCGGTTCTGAAAGCAATTACATCGATAATGTTGCCGGGGATTTCACCGCTGGTGAAAACCGGCTTCATACCGGCCTTGATCAGCTGATTTTTCACCGGTTCATAGGTGACCAGTGCTTCAACCAGGCCGTTTTGATATGACTGAATATGTTCGTCGATACTCAGATAGACAATTTCAATATCCTCTGGCGATAACCCGGCCGCTTTCAGCGAGGCGTCGAGCATCACCGCGCCAGTTGCAGTATGCTCCACGCCGATTCTCAGACCCTTGATGCCGGCCAGCGACTCAATATTGGCTGGGACGAGCAGGGCATCAGCACCCATCGATACATCCAGCACGCAAACCACACTGAGGCGTATGCCTCTCTCCAGCGCGGTCAGCACTTCATCCAGCGTCAGACAGGCACCTTCCACCACGTTCGAGCCGAGCGCGCGGATATTGGCGGTGGCATTGGGCGTTTCAACCATCCTGACCAGTCTTGCATCCACGATGTCGAGCGAGCGGGCTAGATAAAGGAATTCATAGCCCGGCCAAATGTGGGCGGCGATGCGAACCGGTTGCGATCGCTTCAAGCCGCAACCGCTTGCGGCCAGTCCGAGCGAAGCGGCCAGGCCGAGTTGCAGCCATTCCCTACGGTTCATAATGGCCACCTATGGATTTGAATTGGGGTGTGCATGGATATTTCCAATCTTATCAAATTTTTCATGTCAGCCAGGGGCGGCCTTGTAATTTGGAGCAATTTTCACGTTTTCTGATAAAAAAAGCCCCCACCGTGGTGGGGGCAGCTTCTCTGCAAGTTCGTTGATCAGAACTTGTAGCTGGCACCGATTTCCGCGTTGCGTTCCGCACCGGGGAAGATACCATCCGGATTGCGGCTGGCGATGTATTTTCTGTCGGCCAGATTGCGTACCGTACCGAACACGCTCCACTGCTTGTTGATGTCGTAGAAGGCGCTGAGGTTGAAGACCGTATAGGCATCGATCTCACCCTTGGTGCCATCGGTGCTTTCCGCCTTGGTGTTGGCGGCATCGACATATTGCTCGGAGACGTAATAAGCGCCCAGAGTGGTTCTGAAATCGCCGATCTTGTAGTTCAGGTTGAGGTTGCTGGTGAATTTTGGCGCATAAGGCAAGCGGTTGCCGCTCGGGCCTAATGAGTCGTTCCTGAATTCAGCGGTCGGCAGATAAGTAGCGCTACCATCCACACTCCAGCCGCCGGTCAGGTCGTAACCGAGGCCGAGCTCGATCCCCTCGTGCAAGGTCTTGCCACCATTGGCCTTGTCAACACCGCCGGAAAGGCTCTGGTTGACGATCTGGTTATCGAAATCCATACGGAAGTAGGTCGCTTCATAGCTCAGACGCTGAAGCGCGCCGCGCACACCGATTTCGTAATTGGTCGAACGTTCTGCGTCCAGTTGTTGATCGATACCGTCTCCGCTGATTGCAGTGGCAACCATGGCGGGCGAGAAGCCCCTGAAAGCACCGGCAAACAGTTGTGCTTCAGGCACGATCTGCCAGGTCATACCTACACCCGGCATGACTTCGGTGTTGTTTGTATTGCCGGAAACGCCGGTTTTTTCGTTGGTACGTTTCTGATCGTAGCTTTCGACGCGCAGGCCAGGGGTAATCGCGATCTTGTCGTTCAACTCGAAGCGGTTCTGCACGAACAGTGCAACACCGTCGGCTTTTTGTGTTTCGTCGCCGGTCAGATCGCCCGAGCGTGCATTCGGGTTGGTTTTGGAGCGTACGGTCTGGTTGCGCATTTCGTCGCTGTGAAGACGGATGCCGATTTCGGTTTCGTTCTTGATGCCAAACGTGTTGTGCGTGATGAACAGGCGCGAATCGATGCCCATCATCTCGAAATTGCGGTTGCGTCCTGACATGCAATAGCTGGAGCCGCCGCAGGCTACAAACGTGGTGCCATCTGCAGTTCTGCTGGCGATATCACGGCGCCAGTAGTCACGTTGCAACTCGGCCCAGTAAAGCAGGGTGTTAAGTCTGACCGAATCGCTGATTTCCCACTCGTGGTTGACGTCGAAGGATTTGCGGTCGGTGATGAAATAGTCGTTCGGCGCCGGGTTCTTGTCCGGATTGCGGCGGTATTCGTTGGGCCGCAGGCCGACATAAGAGGTATTGATCTCGTTATCGTAGTATGTGAATTTCGCGCTGATCCACTGATTGTTGGTCAGTTGCATGCCGCCCTTGAGCACGACATCGGTCATGTCGAATTCGTTGTCGCGGAAACCGTCGCCTTTGGCGGTGACGATGCTGATGCCGCCCACGCCTTCACCGGAAGGTGTTGCGCCGCCGGCGTCAAAACCGAACAGTTGATAACCGTGTGTGCCGGCCTTGGCGGTGACGCGCACGCCATCTTCAGGATCCTTGGTCTTGTAATTGATCACGCCGCCGATGGTGGTCGGGCCGTAGCGCAAGCTGGCGGCACCCTTCAGTACTTCAATGCTCTGCATGCGCTCGATGCGCGGGCTGTAGTAGGATTCATTGGCGAGGAACAGGCCCGGTGCGATCGGTACGCCGTCTTCCAGCACCAGCAGTTTTTGACTACGGTTGGGGTTGAGGCCACGCATGCCGATATTGGGAATGAAGCCGTAGCCTTCTTCTTCGCGGATGATGATGCCGGGAACCGATTTAAGCGCGTCCTGTACCGATAGCGGCTGCTGCAGCTCCAATTCTTCGGAAGTGATGATGGCGACCGAGCCGGGCTGTTTGGCGATGGCATCTTCCTTTTCGCCGATGACGTCGATGCGGGGTAATTGAATTTCGGCTGCCAATGATTGCATGGGTAGAAGAACCGCCGCCGAAACCGCGAGCGCAATCATCCGCGGTTTGAATAGTTTGCTGTTGTTTGCCATTTTATTTCCCTTGATGACTTTTTATTGGCTTGCTTGCGCTAGAACGCTGGCTGGCTGGTTGATTAAAAATTGCTGCACGATCATTTTGTGAGGATCAGTTTGCCCTGACTGGTAAGGCGAAGACGGTATTCCTCATTGCCATGGCGGATGATGAGTTCACGCGCATTGCCGAATAGCGATGCGCTATCCACCCTTTGGGGTTGCGCAGGGCGCTGAGGTATACCGCAATTCGGCGTTGTCTTCATGTTCAGGCTAAGTCCACCAATAAATGCAACCGATCTATAGCTCTAGTCAGTGCTTTTTCTAACTGAGCATAATAATGCGAATTATTCGCATTTGTATTAAAGTTGTCAAGAAAACTTTAGTGCCGGATGCAAGTTTTTACAGAGCACAAAGATTGTGCTGCAAGCGCATAGGATTTGTATGGGGGGTGATGCGGAAAATTCCGGCCTGGATGACAGCGACAGGCACGAAGGATGATTCAATCAGGGAGTTACAGGATGACCTTGATATTTTGTCAGGACAACTGATGAGAAGGGCGGGCGTGACAAATGCCGGAAAACAAAAACGGCACCGAAGTGCCGTTTGATGGTCCGTTTATCGAATCGGATTAACGGTTGCAAACGTACATGGTGACTTCAAAACCGAAACGCATTTCAGTAGCAGCTGGCTTGGTCCACATGGTAGTTCTCCTGTAATCGTTGTTGAGTTGTTTTACGAGTTAACGTTTCACATCATACGCACTTCGAAAAATTAACCAGTAGGCGTGGCCATGAATAATGG
>DIVE01000132.1:5453-7657 GCA_002423265.1 Methylophilaceae bacterium UBA6140
ACCAGACCGCGCAGTATCAGCGATTCCACTTCGTCGGGCGGGTTTAGCAGGTTGGTAAATCCACCTGCCGCAACTTTCTCCAGACAGCGGATTTCTGCATCGTTCAATGGCCTGGCGGAAGACATCGAAATACTCCTTATGTGTTGGCTGCTGAAGCTTGTACAATCATACTCCCGGTGTGCATAAGTTTTCATAATGAATAACACTCCAGCTTCCCGTACCAAGATTTCCGGCTTGACGCTTGCTGCACTGGGCGTTGTTTTCGGCGATATCGGCACCAGTCCGCTGTATACGATGCGCGAAGTGTTCGCCAGTCATCATCCGCTCGCCACCACCGCAGATAATGTACTCGGCATTCTGTCCTTGATTCTCTGGTCTTTGATACTGGTGGTCACGGTCAAATACGTAACTTTTATACTGCGCGCCGATAACCGGGGCGAGGGCGGCATCATGGCCTTGATCGCGCTGGCCAAAAGTAGCGCTGTTGCTGATGCCAAGCGCCGCCGTTTCATTTTGCTGGCAGGCATTATCGGTGCCTGCATGTTCTTTGCCGATGGTATGATCACCCCGGCCATTTCGGTGCTTTCCGCAGTCGAGGGGCTGGAGGTTGCCGCGCCGCACCTGCACGAGTTCGTCATTCCGATCACCTTGGGCGTGCTGTTCGCCTTGTTTTCAATACAGAAATACGGCACCGGCCTGGTCGGCCGTTTTTTCGGGCCTGTCGTGCTGGTCTGGTTTATTACGCTCGGCATCCTCGGTTTGATCAGCATCTTGCAGAACCCTGATGTGCTGGGTGCCGTGAATCCCGCATATGGTTTGCAGTTCTTCCTGGCCAATCAATGGATGGGTTTTGTTGCGCTCGGTGCGGTGGTGCTCGCTGTCACCGGCAGCGAAGCGATTTATGCCGATATGGGACACTTCGGCCGGCTTCCGATCAGGCTGGCTTGGCTTGGCATCGCCTTGCCGGGGCTGCTGCTCAATTACTTTGGCCAGGGTGCATTGATTCTCAGAAGCCCGGAATCGGTCAATAGCAGCCCGTTTTACCTGCTTTCGCCGGAATGGATGCTGTTTCCGCTGATTGTGCTGGCGACGATGGCGACTGTCATCGCTTCGCAGGCGGTGATTTCCGGTACCTTCTCGGTGACGCGGCAGGCAGTGCAGCTTGGCTTCCTGCCGCGCACTCAGGTACTACACACTTCGGAACATGAAGTCGGGCAGATTTATCTGCCCCGCGTCAATTGGGCGTTGATGATCGCGGTGATGACGCTGGTGACTGGCTTCGGCTCATCCTCCAATCTCGCTGCGGCCTATGGCATTGCCGTCACCGGCGACATGGTGATTACCACGCTGTTGGCCGCGCTGGTTTTTCGCGGCGTCTGGCGCTGGAGCTGGGCGCGTACCATTGCGTTAACATCGGTGTTTCTGGTGATCGATTTGGCATTTTTCAGCGCCAATGTGCTCAAGATCCCTGCGGGTGGCTGGCTACCGCTGCTTGTCGGCGCGTTTCTGTTTGTCATCATGCTTACCTGGAAAAGCGGCCGGGAGTTGCTGCACAAAAGAATCTCCGCAGATTCCATTCCGCTGGAGCTGTTTATCGACTCCATCAAAATGAGCCCGCCGACCCGCGTAGAGGGGGCTGCGGTCTTCCTCAACCGCGATCTCAACACGGTACCCAGCGCGCTGCTGCACAACCTTAAACACAACAAGGTGCTGCATGAGCAGGTGGTGATCGTTACGGTGGCGGTAGAAGATATTCCGCACGTGGAAGAGGAGTATCGGGTACGTACCGAAGTCATGCCATTTGGCTTCTACCGGGTTGAGCTGCGCTATGGCTTCAAGGATGACCCCGACATTCCTCGCGATCTCGCTTTGTGCGCCAGGGATGGATTGGTACTGGAGCTCATGACGACAACCTTCTTCATTGGCCGTGAATCTGTCATCCCCAAGCCGAATTCGGAAATGGCCTTTTGGCGCGAGCGTTTGTTCGTCGCCATGCACCGCAACTCCGACAGTGTCAGCCGCTATTTCAAATTGCCGCCTAACCGGGTAGTGGAGTTGGGCGGGCAGATACTTCTGTAGCGCGATATCACCCAATCCCGCTTTATTTGCAGGCTGGTTAAATTCGAAGATAGACCAAGGGCAACAGGGCAGATTGATTGCTGTTTTTTTCGGGCGTATATTCAAGACAGGCAAGGCAGCTGCTT
>DIVE01000132.1:7686-12079 GCA_002423265.1 Methylophilaceae bacterium UBA6140
ACATATGGCCAAACCTTGTCTCTCAAAAACCACTGGTCGATATTCGGCGTCTCCATTGCCGGCGGCTTGTAAGTCTCCATCAACGCGCTGAGGTCAGGCAGCACGCCAGCGATGCCGCCCCACATGCCCGCCAGAATCAGATCGGAATGCGTCCAGTAATCCCGCATGACATGAAACCACTGGTCGGATGCGCCCCAGGCGTCTACCGCGAGCCTTTCACGCTGATTGATGACGGAATCCACATCTCGCACCAGAAAACGCCCTACGTTTTCATCATTGGCCACCTGAAAGCGCCAGCACAGCTTTTGCCCCAAGGGCTGATCCGGTGACTCAGTGATGATATCCGCGCCAAGCTGGCGCAGCGCATCGCACAGTGCTGGCGGCACTGATTGATCTACATAAAAACGCAAACGCCAGCCGGGATAAATCTTTGCACCAGCCAGCGCGTTGTCCAGCGCACCCCTGAGATAGCACGGGTTGTCGCCCCAGAGCGAAAATGCAATGACATTGATGTGCGGCTTTTGCTGCAAATACGCTTCCGGGTTCGTGGCTGGCAGCGTCCAGCCTTTTGGCAAAGGCCTGGAGGCCAGATCTTTAATCGTAATGGCTCGTGTGCCGGCTTTTTCGGCCTCTTCAAAACGCTTTAACTTATAGGCAGCATGAGCGATGCTATCCCAGACAACCGGATTGTCCGGCTGCAATTTCGACAGCGCGCTCAGGATTTCAATGGCCTTGTCATGCTGTTGGCTTTTGCTGAGACATACGGACAAATTCAGCAGCAACTGCGGATCAGCAGCGTAGTCGGGGCGCACCATCTCCAGCACGCGGGCGGCGGTGGCGGGGTCTCCGGCCAGATAAAGGTAGTAGGAAAATTGAAGCACAAGCGGCAACGGCTTTTTGGCGGTGTGCTGGTTCAGATTGGCAAGAACGGCATTGATCGCCTCCTGCCTTTTTTCATCCAGCCAGAAATCGTGCGCAGCAGCATCCCAGCCTTGAGGGGCAGCCTGCCTTTGTGTCTGTTTTTGTGTAAGCGTGTTCATATTGTGATGATTGTTCTTTTGAACCCGGAGTATTGCATGGACTTTACCGGCTTTGGGTTGGCAGGGCCAGCGGGCAGCGGGTGAACAGGGCGATTACAATACCAGGCTACGAATACAAATGACATCATGAGCAAACTCAGGTTACACAAATCTCTATGGATCAGGCGTGCCTTTATCAGCCTCGGCTTTGTGGCGCTCCTGCTGGGGCTGCTAGGGGTCTTTCTGCCCATTCTGCCGACAGCGCCATTCATACTCCTGGCAGCTTTTTGCTTTGGCAGAGGCTCGGCGCGCTTCCATCAATGGCTGCTGGAGCACCATCTTGCCGGCCCGTTGATCAAGGACTGGTACGAGCACCAAAGCCTGCGGCCGCGCGTGAAGAACTGGGCGTATCTGCTCATCGTCTTCTCGTTCAGCATCTCGGTGATGCTGGTGCAAGCCATGTGGCTCAAGCTATCGCTGGCAGGGCTCGGGCTCTTTTTTCTTATTGTGCTGTGGCGCATTCCGGTACGCCGTGAAAACAAGCCGCCGCATCAGCTCTGAACCACTGAACACACAAGCCGCAGGCAGCGCGTGTCGTCTCGGGCAGCAATCTCTCAGGCAAAGCGTCATAATACCGACTGACTGATTCAATTCGGAGTAACGCTCATGGCTGCAATCATCCATTCACCCGTCACCGAACTGCTGGAACGAGAAGGCATTGCCTTTGATGTGATTGAAATTCCGCTGACCGAGGATAAAAAACCGGTCAGAAACCTGGAAGAACTGCTCTCAAGCCGAGGCATTGACCCGCAATCCGTTGTAAGAAGCGTGCTGTTCAAGACCGCCTCGGACAAGTTTGTCCTGCTCGCGGTGGCTGGCGGCGGGCGGGCCGATTGGGGCGTGCTGCGCAAGCACCTGGATGAACGCAAGTGCCGCATGGCGGAATATGCCGAGGTGGCCGAAGCCACCGGCTATGTTGTTGGCGCCGTGCCGCCGGTCGCACTGCCGGAGAGCATCAGGATACTCGTCGATAACAGCGTGAAAGATTATGAAACTGTCTTGATTGGCAGCGTTGTACTTGGCTATGCCTTGTCGCTCAAGGGTGCCGATTTGCTCAGGTTGTTTGGTGATGCCGATCAGGGCACATTTACAAGCAGCGGTCAGTAGTATTTATCGCTTCTGTGCAATCAATCGAGTCTGACCCTGTTGATTCCTGTTGAGTTTTTTCATGGTTCTTGAACAAATACATAAGCACTTGGTTATGCGGTTGGTACCAAACTATTTCTGATCGTTTGTTCATCCGGCATGCTTTTGACATTCCAGCGGATAATTCTCAACCCTGCGGAGCTGATGGCCTTGTCTTTCTTGTTATCTGCTTGTTGTCTTGTTTTGCTGTTGTGCGTTGCGTCGTCGAGTTCGATCACGGCCAACACGCTGGCATCTTTATTGCAGATGACAAAATCGGCGCTCATGCGATTAATGCGGTTGAGCCAGCTCTGAAAGTTATTGCCTTTTTTGACCGCAAGAAACCGGGACAGCTGAACCTGCGCGAGTACGATGTGTTCAGGCAGTGCTTTTCTCAGCCTGAAATAGAGAATCTGTTCTGGGGGCGAGAGTGGCTTGCGAGGGTAGAAGGGCCAGATGGATGGCTCACGCTGGCTCAACGCTTTGATGAAAGCGAGAATCAACGCAAATAAAAAGAGCACCGCAACAAGCAGCATGATGGAATTCATTATCGCCCCTGACTTTTTATTTTTTATTTCATGTGGTTATATCACATGGTTTGTTGTAGTCACAAGCTTGTGGCCGGGAAAATGTGATTGGCTATTCCAGAATTGCGTCGACAGGATGGGTTTTTAAAGGCCCCATCGTGATGGTTAAGCCAAAAGTAGTGCAATGGTAATTGTTGGAGGTGATCGCCGGCCTGTCGCCGTTTCTGATCGTTTTCAACCTCACGACCATCACCGCGTGAAGTGCTTCCATTTCAGGTTAAAAGCGCTTGAATATAACCTAATATAACCTATAATATAACCAAATTGGTGAAATATGGCTTATGCATTAGTTATTAAGCAGCAAGCTAGAAAGAAGATACAAAGCCTATCCAGAGTTGACCGAGTGAGAGTCACCGAGCAACTCACGCTTCTAGGACTTAATCCTGACGATCCTGAGCTGGATATTAAGAAGCTGGTGGGTGAGCCTTACTATCGCTTGCGAATTGGCAACTGGCGGGTCATCTTTGATCGCCATGATCAGGTCAAGATTATTGCAATTGAGAAAATTAAAGCACGCGGAGACGTATACAAATGAGCATACAAACAATCAAATCAGCCGATGGTAAGGACTATGTCTTAGTGCCTGCTGATGTGTACAGAGCATTAAAACACGAGATCGAAGGCAAAATCGCTGAGTCTGTAGCTGCAGATGACGACGAATATGTACCGTTCGTCATCGAAGACTATATCAGTAACCCTGTTTCACTTGCGCGTATCCATGCAGGGGTGACACAAAAAGAACTCGCGCGTCGCTTGGGTGTGACGCAAGCCTATATCAGCAAAGTAGAGGCCAAAGAGAAGGTGACAGCTAAGCTGCTGGAACGAGTCCGTTCTGTTCTGAATTAATCCGATATGGTCAACCCAACTTATCCAGGAGAAACTTTAAAGNNAGCAGCGATCTCGCCTGAAATGAAATGGCTTTGCGGCTTGAGCAATGGTTAGGCGTGGAAAACGCGGTCATGCCGACTTGTGGCTGGCGGAGCAAGCGTCTTATGATTTGTGGCAAGCCAGAATAAGTTTAAAGTGGAGATAAAGCTTGTCCGGGTGCTGGCAGCATAGGTAAGGTAGCGAGTAAGGGCAGGTAATTTAACGTATTCGTGTCACGTTTTGTCACGGCTAGAAATTGGAAAAGGCCAGCACTTGAATGCTGGCCTTTTATCATTTGGCTCCCCGACCTGGGCTCGAACCAGGGACACACGGATTAACAGTCCGTTGCTCTACCGACTGAGCTATCGGGGAATCGGCAAAGGCGCAATAATACTGGCTAAGCGGCCTTTGGTCAACATTGTGAGAGGATAAATTTTGAAAAACTTGAAGCGTGTTCTGATCGCGGCTTTTGCTTTGCTGGTGGTGCTGATTGTTGTGCCTTTTTTGATTCCGATGAGTTCTTACATCGTGCAAGCGGAACGGGTGGCGAGTGATGCGTTGGGCGTACCGGTGAGGGTGGGTTCTTTGCGCGTGGCGTTGTTGCCGACGCCGCGTTTGCATGTGGGCGATGTGGTGGTGGGGGATGAGGAGGATTTCACCGTTGAGAATGTGGCGGTGGTGCCTGCGGTTTTTTCCTTGTTCTCCGAGGCCAAGACGATCAGTAGTTTGAAGGTC
>DIVE01000050.1:0-3397 GCA_002423265.1 Methylophilaceae bacterium UBA6140
CGGGCCGCCGCATATTGAGCTGGGCGTTGTTGCTGCCGATGGCGATTCCTGCTTATGTGTTCGCTTTTGTCTTCATCGGTCTTTTTGATTTCACCGGTCCGGTGCAAGGCTGGCTGCGCGAAGTCTTTGGCAGTAGCAGCTGGTTTCCCCGCATCCGCTCCACCGGCGGCGTGATTCTGGTCATGAGCCTGGCGCTTTATCCTTACGTCTATCTGCTCGCCAGAAACGCATTTTCCAGCCAGGGCAAGCGTGCGCTGGAGGCGGCGCAATCGCTTGGTCATTCCCGTTTCAGAGGCTTTTTCAATGTGGCGTTGCCGATGGCGCGGCCCTGGATCGTCGGCGGCCTGATGCTGGTGTTGATGGAAACGCTGGCCGATTTCGGCACGGTTTCTGTCTTCAATTACGACACGTTCACTACTGCCATTTACAAGACCTGGTTCGGCATGTTTTCGCTCGATGCCGCTTCGCAACTGGCTTCGCTGCTGGTCATCATCGTCTTTGTGCTGCTGGTGCTGGAGCAGCTTTCCCGTTCGAGGATGCGCTACACGCAGGCCGGGCGCCATCAGGAAAACAACCGTATCACGCTTTGCGGTTGGGCGGCATGGGGCGCGAGCCTGTTTGCCGGACTGGTTCTGGCCATCGCTTTCGTGATTCCGCTGATTCAGTTGCTGTTCTGGGCTGTCGGCGTATTCGAGCAGGATTTCGACAGCCGCTATTTCGGCTTTTTACACCACACCTTGCTGCTGGCAGGCATTGCCGCCGTACTGACCGCCGTCGGTGCATTGCTGCTGGCTTATGCGGCGCGGCGCAACCCGCAAGGCATGACACGGCATCTGGTGCGCATTGCCACCATCGGCTACGCGCTGCCGGGCACGGTGCTGGCCGTCGGCATTTTTGTTGCTGTCGCCTGGCTGGATCGCAACCTGTTGCAGCTGATCCGGCCGCTGATCGAGATCGAGGCCGGCATGCTGTTGCAGGGCAGCGTGCTGATTATGCTGGTAGGCTACGTGGTGCGCTTCATGGCGGTCGGCTTCAGCCCGGTGGATAGCGCCATGCAGCGCATGCCGCCGAGTCTGGACGACGTTTCGCGCACGCTCGGTGTCAGCAATCTGACCATGCTGCGCCGCGTGCATGCGCCCATTCTGCGCGGCGGGCTGGTCACTGCGCTGATTCTGGTGTTTGTCGATGTCATGAAGGAAATGCCGATCACCCTGATGACACGGCCGTTCGGCTGGGATACGCTAGCGGTGCGTATCTTTGAAATGACTTCCGAGGGCGAGTGGGAGCGCGCTGCGCTACCGGCGGTCACGCTGGTGCTGGCGGGGCTGATTCCCATCATCTTTCTTAGCCGTCACGGTAATCAGAATGAAAAATAAGGTGTTACTGGAACTCAACAATATCAGCCAAGCCTATGGCGATTTGCGCGTGGTCAAACATCTCAGCCTGCGCCTGGCCAGAGGTCAGATCGGCTGTCTGCTCGGCCCTTCCGGTTGCGGAAAAACGACCGTGCTGCGCCTGATCGCCGGCTTTGAACAACTGACTGCGGGCGAGATCAGGCTGAATGGTGTTGAGGTGGCCACGCCCGCCTACAGCCTGCCGACGGAAAAGCGCCGCATCGGCATGGTGTTTCAGGATTACGCCCTGTTCCCGCATCTCAATGTATTCGAGAACACGGCGTTCGGCCTGCATCAGCTGCCAAAAGCCGAGCGCTCGCAAAGAGCGATGGAAATGCTGGAAGTCGTCGGTCTCGCCGATGCTGCGAAAAAATACCCGCACGAACTCTCCGGCGGCCAGCAGCAGCGCGTGGCCGTTGCGCGCGCACTGGCACCCAGCCCCGATCTGCTGCTGCTCGATGAACCTTTCTCCAACCTCGATAGCGATCTGCGCGAGCGGTTATCGCAGGAAATCCGCGAAGTGCTGAAAGGTCAGAACGCGACGGCGATTCTGGTGACCCACGACCAGCACGAGGCCTTTGCCATGGCGGATGAAATCGGCGTCATGCACGAGGGCGTGATCCAGCAATGGGATTCGGCCTACAACCTTTACCACCGACCCAACAGCCGCTTCGTCGCTGACTTTGTCGGCAAGGGCGTGCTGATCGACGGCAAGGTGACGGAGCCTCACCGCGTCATGACCGACCTCGGCGGCATGGCCTGCGATCTGCCGCAAGGCGTGGCCATCGGGCAGGCGGTCGATATCCTGCTGCGCCCTGACGACATCATTCACGATGATGCCAGCGAGTTGCAGGCCAGCGTCGTGCACAAGGCGTTTCAGGGCGCGGATATCCTCTATACGCTCAAGCTCGCTTCCGGCCGGCAGGTGCTGTCGCTGGTGCCCTCGCACCATAATCACAAGCTGGGCGAGAAGATCGGCATCCGTCTCGAAATCGACCACGTCATCGCCTTCGGCAAGGCTTGAGCAAGCCGACTGCCCGCGGTGCCTGCGCTCTCTGCTTCTGCCCGGGCTCTCTGATTTACCCCGGCTATGGCAAAATAGCGCAATCCGCTGCTGAAAGCTTTTGATGAATATTCTCGCTCTCGATACCTCCACCGAATTCCTTTCCCTCGCCCTTCAGTTCCGGGGCCGGGTGTATGCGCGCCATTTGCATGCCGGTCAGAGCCACTCGCAGAGAATTCTGCCCTTGCTGCGCGAGCTGCTGGATGAGGCTGGCGCCGGAATGCAGGACTTGCAGGGCATCGCCTTTGGTGCCGGCCCGGGCTCGTTCACCGGCTTGCGCATCGGCTGCGGGGTCGCACAGGGGTTGGCGTTCGGCGCCAATCTGCCGGTCATCGGCATCAGCACGCTGCTGGCGCTGGCGGAAGCAAGCGGCCATACGCACGTGATCGCCTGCCTCGATGCGCGCATGGGCGAGGTCTACCATGCCGCCTATGTGCGCGAGGGCGCCGGCTGGCAAACGCTGGTTGCGCCGGGTCTGCACAAGCCGGATGCGGTGCCTGCGGTCGAAGGCGGCGGCTGGACCGGTGTCGGCAGCGGCTGGGCAGCCTATGGCGAACAGCTGGCTGCGCAATACGGGCAACAGGTCGGCCTGGTAATGGCGGAACGCTTCCCCGAGGCGCGCGCGATGTTGACGCTGGCTTTGCCGCTATTTGCTGAAGGTCTCGGCAGCCCGGCGGCAGAGGCAGCCCCGATTTACATACGCAACCGCGTGGCGCTGAAAACCAGCGAGCGCGAGGCCGGGCAGAAATTCGGTTGAACGCCTTGCCCAAGCCCGAGGTCTTGCCCAAGTCCGCGCTGCAGTTCAGGCCGATGCAAACGGTCGACCTCGACTGCGTGATGGCGATCGAGCCGACGATTCACCCGTTTCCATGGACAGCCGGCAACTTCAGGGATTCGCTCAACGCCGGTCACAGCTGCTGGATGATGGAACAGGATGGTG
>DIVE01000050.1:3460-4372 GCA_002423265.1 Methylophilaceae bacterium UBA6140
CGATCCGCCCGCGCTATTACCCGGCTGCCAACGGCCGCGAGGATGCGATTCTGATGGGGCTGGTGTTATGAGTTTGAACCGGAATGACATGCTGCGCGAGCTGGAACTGCTGCCGGTCTGGCAGCAGCGGTCTGCGCCAACGTCTGCGCATGAGCCTGCCGCATCGACTGAGACATTAGCCGCGCCGGCGGCGGTATTCGCCCCGGAGATTCTGGCGCCCGCCGAACGTGCCATTGGAACACGGGCACTCGCCCCGATACCGGAATCAAGAGCCGGGCAGATTGCTGAAATGGATTGGCAAGCGCTGCAAGCCTGCGTGCAAACCTGCGAGGCCTGCGATCTGGCTCAAGGCCGCACGCAGACCGTGTTCGGCGTCGGCGACCCGGATGCCGACTGGCTGATTGTCGGCGAGGCGCCTGGCGCGGAAGAAGATCGCAGGGGCGAGCCTTTCGTCGGGCAGTCAGGCAAGCTGCTGGACAATATGCTGGCAGCCATCAAACTGGTGCGCGGCAAGAACGTCTATATCGCCAATACGGTAAAATGCCGCCCGCCGGAGAGCCGCGATCCGCATGCGGAAGAGTTGCTGCAATGCAGCCCGTTTCTGCAGCGTCAGGTGGCGCTGATCCGGCCCCGGCTGATTCTGGCACTGGGCAAGGTGGCGGCGCAGACCCTGCTTGCTACCGATGCCGGCATTGCCGGCTTGCGCGGCAAATTGCACAGTTATGAAGGCGTGCCGGTGATCGTGACTTATCATCCGGCTTATCTGCTGCGTAATCCGGCGGACAAGGCCCGCGCCTGGGAAGACTTGTGTTTCGCACGGCGGACGATGCAGGCGCTCACGTCCGACATTCAGATAACGATACAAACAGGGGAATAAAATGCCGGCAAAAGACAGCAACGGTAATGAACTCG
>DIVE01000050.1:4446-4775 GCA_002423265.1 Methylophilaceae bacterium UBA6140
ATCGTGCTTAAAACCTGTTTTTTGAAAAAGGCGTGATGCAAGCGCCCTCTAGGAGAAATAAAGATGCGTAAATTATTTACGGTATTTCTGTTGTTTTCGGCGCTGCTGCTTTCCGGCTGCGGCTATAACACGCTGCAGGCGACGGACGAGCAGATCAACGCCGCCTGGTCTGAAGTGTTGAACCAGTATCAGCGCCGCGCAGACCTGGTGCCCAATCTGGTCAATGTAGTCAAGGGATACGCCAGCCACGAACGCGAGGTGCTGGAAACCGTTACCAATGCGCGTGCCCGCGTCGGCAGCCTGCAGGCAACGCCGGAACTGGTCAATGA
>DIVE01000050.1:4817-16845 GCA_002423265.1 Methylophilaceae bacterium UBA6140
GCGCAGCTGGAAGGCACCGAAAACCGCATTACGGTAGCGCGCAACCGTTATATTCAGGCGGTGCAGCAATACAACACCACGGTGCGCTCGTTCCCGACCAACATCACGGCGATGATTTTCGGCATGAAGACCAAACCGAATTTCAGCGTCGAGAATGAACAGGCGATTTCGGCACCGCCAACGGTTCAGTTCGAATAGCCCCGGTTCGAATAAGCCCCTGCCATGCGCCGTTTGCTGTTTGCTTTTCTGCTGTTGTTGATTGCCGCCGGCGCCGTGGCAGAGGTTGCCGTGCCGCCGCTGACGGGGCGCGTGGTCGATCAGGTTGGCGTGCTGCAGCCCGATCAGCAGGCTGCGCTGGCGTCTCGACTGGCGACATTCGAGCAGCAGAAGGGCAGTCAGATCGCAGTGTTGATTGTGCCGACGACACAGCCGGAAAGCATCGAGCAGTTCGCTATCCGCGTTGTCGATCAGTGGAAATTGGGACGCAAGGGGGTCGACGACGGCCTGCTGATTCTGCTGGCGATGGAAGACCGCAGCATGCGTATTGAAGTCGGCTACGGTCTCGAGGGCGTGATTCCGGATGCCGTCGCCAAGCGTGTGATTGCCGAAATCATGACACCTTACTTCCGGCAGGGCGATTTTTACGGCGGGCTCAATGCCGCAGTCGAGCAGATCATTGCGTTGATCGACGGCGAGCCTTTGCCGGAGCCTGCCGTAAAAAGTACCGCCAGCGGCGGCTCGTTCGAGGATATGCTGCCCTTGCTGCTGTTCGGTGCGATCGCAGTGGGCGGCGTGTTGCGTGCGATTTTCGGCCGCTTTGTCGGTGGCGCCATCGGCGGCGGTGCGGTCGGCATGCTGGTCTGGTTTCTGGGCGGTGGTTTGTTGTTCGCGCTGGTGCTTGGTATCGTTGCTTTCATCATGACCATGAGCGGCGGTATGGGTGGCCTCGGTGGCGGCATGGGCCGCAGCGGCATGGGTGGTGGCGGATTTTCCGGCGGCGGCGGTGGTTTCGGCGGCGGGGGCGCATCCGGGCGATGGTAAGATCGATCAAACAATGGTGCCTGAATCTGGTCAGCGGCCCCTGGCTGGTGCGCCGCTATTTCAGCGCCTCTGCCATGCAGCGTATCGAGGCGGCCATCCGGCAAAGCGAGGCGCGGCATTCGGGACAAGTCTGCTTCGTCGTCGAGGCCGGGCTTGACCCTTACAGTCTGCTCAAAGGTGTTTCTCCGCGCGAACGGGCGCTGGCGCTGTTTTCCAGTCTGCGCATCTGGGATACCGAAGCCAATAACGGTGTGCTGATCTATCTGCTGCTGGCCGATCACGATGTCGAAATCGTTGCCGACCGCGGTATCAGCCGTCATGTCGCGCCGGAGGTCTGGGCGGCCATCTGTCATGAGATGGAGCAGCAGTTCAGGCAACAAGCGTTCGAGCACGGCATCCTGCTGGGAGTGGAACAGGCGAGTCTGTTGCTGCAACAGCATTTCCCTGCCGGCCCATCGGAGGCGAACGAGCTGCCCGACCGACCGCTTGTGTTGTAAGGATAGTGCTGTGCCGGTTGCTTTTCTGATACTAAGCCTGCTTGCCGTCAGCGGCCATGCCTTGGCCGGCAGCGAGGAGATGACGCGGGTGTTGCGGCAGCAGCCGGCGGTTTCCGCCTTCGAGGTTTGCCATGCCGGCGGTTGTGCCCGGGTCAGTCAGGCCGGGCTTCATCAGCAGGAATGGCAGCAGATCGCCGGCGCCTGCGAGCAGCCGCTCGAGACGGCTGAAGCCGAGCGCGATTGCATCGCTTTCAGCATCGGCGAGTTCGAGGCTCTGGTCGGCCCCAAGACCGGCACTCATACCGACCGCGGCGGTACCTTCGGTAATTCCGTCTATCCCGGCCAGATGGATTGCAACGACGAAGCCATCAACACCACGACCTATCTGCGGCTGATGGAAATGCACGGCCTGCTGCGCCACCACGCGATCGAGGATATCCGCACGCGCGGCTTTTTCTTCAACCGCTGGCCGCATACCACTGCCGTGATTCGTGAACTGGAAAGCGGGCAACGTTATGCCGTCGACGCCTGGTTTTACGATAACGGCTATCCTGCCGTGGTGCTGCCGTTCGAAACCTGGAAATCGGGCTGGAAGCCGGCCGACAGTCACGCACGCTAGAAAGTATTGACCGCTGCAGCCGGTAGCGCTGACTTTGCTGCGGTTTCCCTATAAAATCCAGACCTTATTCAATCACTTCGAAGAGTTGTAATGCGCGCCTCCCAATTTTTTATCGCTACCCAGAAAGAAGCCCCGAACGAAGCCGAACTGCCCAGCCATAAACTGATGCTGCGTGCAGGTTTGATCAAGCGTCTGGGCTCCGGACTTTACAGCTGGATGCCGCTGGGCTTGCGCGTGTTGCGCAAGGTGGAGAACATCGTCCGCGATGAGATGAACAAGGCGGGAGCGCTCGAGTTGCTGATGCCGGCCGTGCAGCCGAAGGAGCTGTGGGAAGAAACCGGCCGCTGGGCGGTGTTCGGCCCGCAGATGTTGAAGATCAAGGACCGCCATGAACGCGATTTCTGTTTCGGTCCGACGCACGAGGAAGTCATCACCGACATCGCGCGCAAGGAGATCAGGAGCTACAAACAACTGCCGCTCAATTTCTACCAGATCCAGACCAAGTTCCGCGACGAGATCCGTCCGCGCTTCGGCGTCATGCGTGCGCGCGAATTCGTCATGAAGGACGCCTATTCCTTCCATACCAGCTTCGAATCGCTGGAACAGACTTATGCGCAGATGTATCAGGCTTACAGCAACATTTTCAACCGGCTCGGCCTCAAGTTCCGTGCCGTGCGCGCGGATACCGGCGCCATCGGCGGCGAGGGCTCGCATGAGTTCCACGTGCTGGCCGATTCCGGTGAGGACGCGCTCGCTTACTGCGAACATTCCGATTTCGCTGCCAACGTCGAGCTGGCCGAGGCGCTGGCGCCGACGCAGGCGCGTGCCGCAGCAGAGGAATCCATGCGCGAGGTGGAGACGCCGAAACAGACCGCCTGCGAAGATGTCGCCGCCCTGCTGGGCATTCCCTTGCAACGCACGGTGAAGGCGATCGCGCTGATGGCGGACAGCCAGTTTTATCTTTTACTGTTGCGCGGCGACCACACGCTGAACGAGGTCAAGGCCGGCAAGATCGAAGGCCTGGCCGGTTTCCGTTTTGCGACGGAAGAGGAAATCCGCGCGCACCTGAATTGCCCGCCCGGTTTCATCGGGCCGGTCGGTGCCGGTGCGCAGGTGAAGGTGATCGCAGACCGCAGCGTTGCCATCATGAGCGATTTTGTCTGCGGTGCGAACAAGCCAAAATACCATCTGGCCGGCGTCAACTTCGGCCGCGATCTGCCGGAGCCGCTGCTGGTTGCCGATATCCGTAATGTCTTGGCTGGTGACGCGTCACCTGACGGCAATGGCGTATTAAGTCTGTGCCGCGGTATTGAAGTCGGCCATATCTTCCAGCTCCGTACCAAATACGCGGAGGCGATGGAGGCCACCTACCTTGATGAAAACGGCCAGACCCGGATCATGGAAATGGGTTGTTACGGCATCGGCGTTTCGCGCATTGTCGGTGCTGCGATCGAGCAGGGCAACGATGCCAGAGGGATCGTTTTCTCCGCTGCGATGGCGCCGTTCGAGGTGACCATTGCGCCGATCGGCATGGACAAGAGCGATGCGGTCAGAGCTACGGCTACCGGCCTGTACGAGCAATTGAAAGCTGCCGGTATCGACGTGCTGCTCGATGATCGCGGCGAGCGCCCCGGCGTCATGTTCGCCGAAATGGAGCTGATCGGCATTCCGCATCGAATTGTGGTCGGCGACCGTGGTCTCAAGGATGGGCAGGTCGAATATCAGGCGCGCACCGATGCCGAGGCAAAGCAGGTGCCGCTGGATGCGATTTTCGATCTGATTAGACAGCAACTGGGCAAATAGCAGAAGCGGAAAAATCTTGAAAATCTGGCTGACATCGCTGCTTTTTCTTTGCTCGCTGGCGGCGCACGCGGGCAATCAGCTGGAAGAGCCTTTGTCGAACAGCGTCAAGGCGCAGATGCAGAAATCCATCAGCGACAGCGCCGCGCCGAGGCTGGTGTTTGCGACCGAGGCCGAAGGCCTGCACTGGCTCGGTGAGATGTCCAAACGCCTGCAGAAGCGCATGCCTAACCAGGAGATGCGCGAGGATTTTCTGCGCACCGTGCATTACGAGGCTTCGCGCGCCGGGCTGGATCCGCAGATGGTGCTGGGCCTGATCCAGGTCGAGAGCGGCTTCAAGAAATATGCGATTTCATCCGCCGGTGCGCGCGGTTTCATGCAGGTCATGCCTTTCTGGGTGCGCACCATAGGTGCGCCCGATCATAATCTGTTTCACATGCGGCTCAATCTGCGTTACGGCTGTACCATCCTGCGTCACTATATCGATATCGAGCGGGGTGATCTGTTCCGCGCTCTGGGCCGCTACAATGGCAGCCTGGGCCGTGCGCAATACCCCAATCTGGTGCTGGGCGCCTGGCGCAAGCACTGGGATTATCAACCACCGCCGACGCTAGGCGTCTGATTTCATTCGCCAGCCCGCGCTTTCTGGACGGCGGGCAGGCAGACGGAAACCCGATGCACAAATCTGGTGCCGCTTGTTTGCATTGCGCCAATTTTCATACTAGTATCATTCCCGGTAACCTGATCAAGCAGAAATATTTCAATAGCGCGTTGGTACTGATCCGGTTGCAGCTGTTCCATCTTTATTAACGGGAGGAATGTATGTCTAAGTTAACTGCACTATCTTTGAGTATTGCTGTTCTTGGTGGCATTTGGGCTTTTCTGGCATTGGGCCCGCTCGCTGGTTTGGTATTGGTTTGGGCAGGCTTTATCGCATGGGGCTGTTATTTCCACACAGGCGGAGACACCGCTGCCTTGCAAAAAACCATCGTTGGCATGATCTATGGCGCAGTCATCGCCGGTGTGGCGCTGTTCCTGGTCGGGCTTAATCCGCTCGGTTTGCCGGGTGTATCCGGCCCTGCGGTCTACATTGCCGTAACGGTGTTTCTCCTGGTGATCGTGGCGGGCTGCAATCTGCTGTCCACAGTGCCGGCCAATGTTTACGGCTATGCGGCAACAGCGGCCTATGCCCTGCAAACCGCCGATGCCGGTAGCGTGACCGCGCCGGACATGAGCAACCCCGTGTTGCTGATTGCACTTTCTACCGTGCTCGGTGCCGTGTTCGGCTTGGTCTCGGGCAAAGTGGCTGACGCGCTCAGCAAGTAATCTCTACGATGTAAAAAAACCGCTCTCTGTTCGGAGGGCGGTTTTTTTGTCACTGATTTTCGGGCTTTTTTATCGTGCCTGGTCCGAAATGCGATAGCCGTAATAGGTACCGAACTCGCCTTCCGATTCTGCATAGACAAAAAACAAGCCGTTGCTGTAGCCGGTGCCGTTGATGTGGTTCTGCGAGCGCAGCTTCAGGCTTGTTGGCAATGTGCTTCTGGCGACGAATTTACCTTCCAGATTGAATACCAGCACAGCCTTGTGGTCGATATCCAGCAATGCCAGCTCTTCGCCGGGAACGCCGGTGTAGGCGACGAAGTGATGGCCGATTTCATCCGACTTCGCGCCGGCGGCCGCAAGATCGAGCGCGATTTCACCAATTTTCTCGCGCTTGGGGGATTCAACGATATGGATGATGTTGCTCCGCTCCTGTTTGGCGTAATAGACATTCCTGCCGGCATCATAGCTTGGAATCGTGCTGGGGCTGCCGAAAGCGGGGTTGTAGCCGGTGATTTCCCTGGCGTCGTCTTTCAGCGTGCCGTCTTCATTCAGCAACAAGGCGAAAATGCCGGTATTCGGCGCAAACCCGGCTGCGCTTGATATGTTGTAGGTGATGGATTCCAGCTGATGGGTGTTGGTGTTGTAGTAAACCGAGCGGTTGTCGAGGCCGGGCTTGGCGGAAGACAGGTATTTGCCGCCTTCGTCATACACATGCACTTCCGATTGCGAGGCGCGTGCCAGCGGGTCGCCGGGGATCGGCCCCAGCCCGCCATCGGCAACGAAATATTGTTTCTGAAACGGCAGATAGGCAACGGTCATCGGCCGCGAGCTTGGCTTTTTGGCCAGCGCGATTTTGACTTCCGGCACTGCCTGGGCAAGCACTTCGGCGCCGGCCGGCAGCGTGAACAGGGAGGAGAGCATCAGACCGGTTGCGGCTAAAGTGGTGTGTTTGATCACTGACATGGGTTCAACCTTGGTTCGCGATAAGTGGTTTCGACAGATAGTTGAGTGTGGATTCCGCACAAGAGTTCATGCACGTTCGAGCAGCATGGCATCGCCATAGCTGAAAAAGCGGTAGCGCTCGGCAATCGCATGCTGATAGGCCGCCTTGATATTCTCGATACCGGCGAAAGCGGAGACCAGCATCAGCAGGGTACTTTTCGGCAGATGGAAATTGGTGAGCAAACGTTCCACCACCTGAAAGCGGTATCCCGGCGTGATGAAAATGTCGGTTTCGCCGGAACCGGCTTGCAGGCCACCGGCGCGTGCTGCGCTCTCCAGCGCACGCAGTACGGTCGTGCCGACTGCGGTGACCTTGCCGCCGTTGGCTTGCGCACGGCGGATGGCTTCCACCGTTTCGGCCGGCACCGAATACAGTTCGCTGTGCATCACGTGGTCCTTGATGTCGTCCACCCGTACCGGCTGAAAAGTGCCGGCACCGACATGCAACGTCACGTAGGCGATAGCGATACCGGCGGCCTTCAGTTTCGCGATCATTGCATCATCGAAATGCAGGCCCGCTGTCGGCGCGGCGACAGCGCCGGGCTGACGGGCGAACACGGTCTGATAGCGCTCCTCGTCCTCGCTGCCGGCGTGATGGCTGATGTACGGCGGCAAGGGCAGGCTGCCGTAGCGGTCGATCAACTCGATCGCCGGGGTTTCGCTTTCGATATGGAGCAGAAAGAGATCATCCTGCCGTTCGATGACACTGGCATCGAACGCCTCGGCGATTCTGATGCGGCTGCCCGGTTTGGGTGAGCGTGAAGCGCGAATCAGCGCCAGCACGCGATGGGCATCCAGCACTCTTTCCACCATCACCTCGACTTTGCCGCCGCTGGCTTTTTCGCCATGGAGGCGCGCCTTGATCACGCGGGTATCGTTCAGAATCAGCACATCGTGCGGGCCGAGAAAATCCGGTAGCTGGCGGAACCAGTGATCTGCGATGGCGCCGCTGACGCCGTCCAATCTCAACAAACGGCTGGCGCTACGCTCTGCGGCGGGAAATTGGGCGATGAGTTGTTCGGGAAGATCAAAATCGAAATCGGTAGTGCGCATAGTCCTGACTGCTTGTATAATACGGCCTCCCATGCCGGGATGGCGGAATTGGTAGACGCAGCGGACTCAAAATCCGCCGCCGCGAGGTGTGGGGGTTCGAGTCCCCCTCCCGGCACCAAAAGTTGTTGTTCAGTTCATCAATCGCTGGATCCGTTCAGGATCAAGACACTTCAGCTATCAATAACAGACCTCCAAGCGGCCATCGTGCTGTTGCCGCAAATTCAGGCTGAATCTATCCTGAATTTCAGGATCATAAGTTTAACTTAAACTCGCTTTCGGGGTTTGCAATGTTGCGCGGTTCGCTGATCTTCTTTCTATCCTTCCCGTTATTCGCATTCGCTCAGCCGAATATGGCGCAGTTGCTGGCGCTCAATCTTTCCATGGTGCAGGTTTCGGTCGAGTTGCCCAACGGCAGTACCGGTACCGGTTCCGGCGTTGTGGTGGACGAATACCATGTCGCCACCAACTGCCATGTGCTCGCTGATGCCCGCGGCGTGAGTGTGGCCAAGTATGGCGCCGGCCATCAGCCGGTAGCGCTCAAGGCAGACTGGAAGCACGATCTCTGTCTGCTGAAGTTCAGCAAGCTGCCGTTCCCTGTCGTCACGCTGAGAGACAGTGCCAGCCTGCAATACGAGCAGGAGGTTTTCGTCATCAGTTATCCGAACGATACCAATGTGCCGCAACCCTCCTACGGCAGCATCAAGGCGCTTTATCCTTACGACGGCAGCGTCATCGTGCGTTCGGATGCAGCCTTTTCCCTGGGTTCAAGCGGCGGTGCGCTGTTCGATCAGGATTCAAGGCTGATCGGCATTACCACCTTCAAGAGTCCCGGTCGCAACGCGTATTACTATAGTCTGCCGGTCGAGTGGATCAGGCAGCTGGTTGCCTCGCCCGATCTGCTTGATTTGACATCGACCGAAGCACCTTTCTGGAGCTTGCCTGAGGCTGAACGGCCATTTTTCATGCAGGTTGTGTTGCCTTATCAGAATGGCGTATGGGATGACTTGAAGCGGATCGCGGCGAAATGGGTTAAGGAAGAGCCCGCCAATGCCGATGCGTCTTATTACCTCGGCCGCGCTCAATACGAGCTGAAGCAACCACGAGAGGCTGAGCTTTACCTGGCGCAGGCGGTGACGCTCAATCCGCGTCATCTCGAAGCGCAGGTGGCGCTGGCCCGGCTTGCGATCGACCAGGGCAGGTTTCGACTGGCGGCATCGATCCGCGATCAGGTCAGAAATCTGAGTGTTGAAGAAGCGGAGGCGCTCGACCGGCACATCGAAAAAATGGCCTCGACCGCTATCAATTGAGGCGGTTTTCTGATGCAAAATTTCTTCGACCAATCAGTCTCTTATGATCATTCTTCGATCGAATTCATGCCTGTCTGCAAGGCCCTGTATCGGCCTGCAACCGGCGCCGAATCTAACTTGCTTGTACAAGGTTGGCAATTGTGATAGTTTTCGTTTTGTAACCAGATGTGACAAATTGTCGCAACTTGTAACAGTCTTGTAATTCGTTGTACCCGGTTTTTTTGTTGTTGCAGTTCCTGGAATAAAGCCGCCCGCCAAGAGGTGGCTAGAGTGGGGAGAACAGCAGTGGCAACACCCGTTACAGATTACAAAGTCGTCGTGCGACCGCATTGCGCCCTGACACCTGGGGCGATGATGACGGTTGTCGTCTGCATCGCTACATTCTCTCTTCTCATTGGTATCGGGTTTTCCGTTGCCGGCGCATGGCTTGTGATGCCTTTCGCCGGGCTGGAAGCACTCGCGATTGCATATGCCTTCTATTACATCCACTGTCATTCCGCGGATTTTGAAAGCATCACAATCGAAGGCGATACGCTCTCGATAGAAAAACACGATTACAAACACGACAGCCGGTTCGTATGCAACCGTTACTGGGCGCAAGTTTTTCTGAGAGCCTTGCCATGCGGCGATCAATCCCTGTTGCTGCGTTCGCATGGCAGGGAGATCGAGTTCGGTCGCCATTTTATGAACAACAATCAACGTTTGCAGTTGGCAAAACAATTAAAAAAACGTGTTGGTGTTATTACTTAACCTGATTTGGGAGTGGGTATGGTGATGGAGTTTATAAGAAAAACGGGGCTGTTTCTGACGCTGGCTTTGCTGCCATCCGGCTTGCTGGCACAAGAGGCAAAGGATGCAAAATGGAATTTGCCGGAGCCGGTAACGCCGCTGGCCAGGGATATTTTCCAGATTCACAACCAGTTCATGCTGGTTATTTTCATCATGTTCATTGTCGTGCTGGCGATCATGATCTACTCGATCGTCAAACACCGCAAAAGCCGCGGACATCAGCCGGCGACCTTTACCGGCCCCACGACCAGGTCGCAAATCGCCTGGACACTGGTGCCATTTGCCATCCTGCTCTACATCGACTTCATCCTGATGGGCATTCCTGCGGTACACAGTATCCAGTTGATGGAAGACACCAAACAGGGCGCCACCATGGTGGTCAAGGTTACCGGCTCGCAATGGCGCTGGCAGTATGAGTACATGGACGGCGAAGCTCAGGGCATCAAGTTTCTCAGCAATCTCACCACGCCGCAGGACCAGATCTACAACCAGCAGGAAAAGGGCAAGGATTATCTGCTCGAAGTCGATAACCCGATGGTGATTCCGGTGGGCGAAAAAGTCCGGGTGTTGCTGACAGCGAGCGACGTCATCCACAACTGGTGGGTGCCGGCCTTCGGCTCGGCGCGTGATGCCATTCCCGGTTTCCTGCGCGAGACCTGGGTGCAGGCTGAAAAGCCCGGCAGATATCGTGGCCAGTGCAAGGAGTTGTGCGGCAAGGGTCATGGCTTCATGCCTATCGTCGTTGATGTGTTGCCGCAGGAGGAGTACAAGCTGTGGGTTGCCGCCAAGCAGGAGGAAATGCAGGCGGCCAGCGCCGGTGCCGACAAGGAATGGACGATGGAAGAACTGGTATCTCACGGCAAGGGGGTGTATGAGAAGAATTGCGCCGTCTGCCATCAGGCCAACGGCCAAGGGCTGCCGCCTGCTTTCCCGGCGCTGACCGGCAGCAAGATCGTTGCCGGCCCCAATATCGATGCGGATGGCCGCATGCTGCTTGATAGCCATCTGGATCGTGTATGGAACGGCAAGAACATCATGCCAGGCTGGAAAGATACGCTCAACGATGTCGATATCGCTGCCGTCATCACCTATGAGCGCAATGCGCTTGGCAATTCGGTTGGTGACATGTTGCAGCCTTCGCAAGTCAAGGCCTTGCGCTAAGGCGATACCACTGACATTGAATCAGGACTTTAGGTTTTAAGGAGATTTTGATGAGTTACTCAGCTACAGCGCATCATGACGAGCATCATGATCATCCAACGGGCATCATGCGTTGGTTTACGACGACGAACCATAAAGATATCGGCACCATGTATCTGGTCTTTTCGCTCATCATGTTCATGGTGGGCGGCTTCATGATACTGGCTGTCAGGGCCGAGCTGTTTCAGCCGGGCATGCAACTCATGCAGCCGGAGTTTTATAATCAGCTCATCGGCGTGCATGCGCTGATCATGATTTTTGCGGCGCTGATGCCGGCGGCCACCGGTTTCGCCAACTGGATGTTGCCATTGCAGCTGGGTGCCCCGGACATGGCGTTGCCGCGGCTCAACAACTGGGGCTTCTGGCTGTTGCCGCCGGCGGCCATTCTGCTCACGCTGCCATTTGCCCTGGCGCTGATCGGTATCGGCGATGGTGCGATTGCAACCGGCTGGACCTTCTACGCGCCTCTCTCAACGCAGGGCGGTATCGGCGTTGATTTCGCCATTTTTGCCGTGCATATTCTCGGTATTTCCTCGGTGATGGGTTCTATCAACGTCATCGTGACGATATTCAATATGCGCGCGCCCGGCATGACGCTGATGAAAATGCCGATCTTTGCCTGGGGCTGGCTGATTACCGCATTCCTGCTGATTGCGACCATCCCTGTGCTGGCCGGTGCAGTTACCATGCTGCTGACCGATCGCCACTTCGGCACACATTTCTTCAACGCAGCCGGTGGTGGTGATCCCATCCTGTTCCAGCATCTGTTCTGGTTTTTCGGTCACCCCGAGGTGTATATCGTGCTATTGCCGGTCTGGGGTTTCATGCCGCAGATCCTGCAGACGTTCTCGCGTAAGCCGATGTATGGCTACAAGGCGCAGGTTTATTCGCTCTGGGGTATTGGTGTTCTGTCGCTGGTTGTATGGGCGCACCATTTCTTTACAGTGGGGCTGCCGATCCCGGCACTGATTTATTTCATGTTCAGCACCATGGCGATTTCACTGCCGCTGGCTGTCCTGTTCTTCTGCTGGATCGCTACCATCTGGCGCGGCTCCATGACTTTTGAAACACCGATGCTGTTCGCCATCGGCTGGATCATCCTCTTCGGCATCGGCGGCCTGACCGGTCTGGTGCTGGCGGACGTGGCGGCGGATGCGCAATACCATCACACCTACTTCGTTGTTGCCCACTTCCATTACACGCTGTTTGCCGGCGGCATCATGGGCATCATGGCAGGTGTTTACTACTGGTTGCCGAAGATGACCGGTCACATGTACAGCGAGACGCTGGGCAAATGGCATTTCTGGCTGACAGCAATCTCCTTCAATCTGACCTTTATTCCGCAGTTTTTCCTCGGTCTTGCCGGCATGCCGCGCCGCATTCCTGACTATGCG
>DIVE01000050.1:16984-36806 GCA_002423265.1 Methylophilaceae bacterium UBA6140
GGAAGCAGGATTTTTGAAGCATCAAGAAGGAATCATGAAAGATCAGAACAGCGAAAGACGTAAACGCAGTATCAAGCTCGGCCTGCTTTTCGGATTGTTGGTGTTGGTCGTTTATCTCGGATCCATGTATCTGCTGTGGGCATAATGAACGCATACGAGGAAAGGCAGAAGGCCAATCGCAGGCTGGGGCTGAAGTTGTTGTGGCTGGTAGGCGGTTCCATCCTGTTTGCTTTTTCACTGGTGCCTTTGTATGACGTGTTCTGCACTGTGACCGGCTTGAACGGCAAGACTGAAAACAGCGCAACACAGCAGCTGCATTCTGCCGTGGACGAGCAGCGCTGGGTCAAGGTGGAATTTACCAGCAATGTGATGCCGGGCTTGTCGTGGAATTTCCATCCCAAACAGAACAGCGTGATGGTGAGGCCCGGGCAGATTGAGACGGTGTTGTTCGAGGCCAGAAACATGACCAACGAGGTGGTGGCAGGGCAGGCAGTACCCAGTGTCAGCCCGTCGAGTGCAACCACCCATTTCAAGAAGATCGAATGTTTTTGTTTTGTCAGACAAGAGTTGCAACCTGGCGAAAGCAAGCTCATGCCGCTGAGGTTTTACGTGAGCCCGGATTTGCCGCAGAAGGTGGAAGTAGTGACGCTGTCCTATGCGTTTTTCAACGCAGTGAAGGCGGCGAATTAAGGAGGTCGCGAAGCGTCGGCTAGCTGCGCGAAGACAATAAAATAAGCAATAAAGCACGGGAGCTAATGCATGGCTACACATTCTGAGAATCAGTATTTTGTACCAACGCCCAGTCTATATCCGGTATTCATGTCGGTCGGCATACTAACGCTGGCATCCGGATTCATTTTCAGCATCAACAATTACAGTGCCGGCAACTGGATGATGATCGCCGGTGCAGCGCTCATTGTGCTGATGACCTTTTTCTGGATGGGTAAGGTGATTGCCGAGAATCAGAGCGGCGTCTACAAACAGTGGGAAGATAAATCCTTTCGCTGGGGCATGATTGCATTCATCTGTTCCGAGATTGCATTTTTCGCCGCTTTCTTCGGCGCCTTGTTTTACATGCGCATCATCTCGGTGCCTGAGCTGGCGAGCTTCGACCCCGATTTCACCATGCACAAGGGCTTCACCGAAGCATGGCCCTCACTCGGCCCGGGCGGTGATGTCATCCGCTATGGTGGCGCGTTGGAAACCTATGCACCGCCCTCCAATTTCAGTCCGATGGGCGCGTGGGGCTTGCCGGCGATCAATACACTGATCCTGCTCACATCCGGTGCGACGATCACATGGGCGCACTGGGGCTTGCTCAAGAATAACCGCAAGCAACTGGTGCTGGGCATGTTCCTGACTGTTGCGCTCGGTATTGCCTTCCTGTTATGCCAGGCCTATGAATATCATCATGCCTATACTGATCTTGGGCTGACCTTGGGCGCAGGCGCCTATGGCAGCACTTTCTTCATGCTGACCGGCTTTCACGGTTTCCATGTGACGCTGGGCACCATCATGCTGATCGTGATCCTCCTGCGTTGCATGAAAGGCCACTTTACGCCGGATCGTCACTTCGGTTTCGAGGGCGTGGCCTGGTACTGGCACTTTGTTGATGTGGTCTGGCTGGGCTTGTTTATCTTCGTTTACTGGCTGTAATGCAGATAACAAAAAGGGCGTTGCATGCGCAGCGCCCTTTTTGCAGGGTTTGAAGTGGCGTCAGTGCCCGATGACGCCGGTCAGGTAACCAAGCATGAGGGCGATGAACAGCAGGATGGAAAGCGTGATGCGTACAGTAAGTGCCTTGGCGGTGCGGTCGCTGCTGCCCTTGTCTTTCGCCAGAAAAAACAGCGCAGAGAACAGGCTGCCGACAATAACAACGAGTGTGAGCACAATGGCAATCTTGATCAGCATGAGCGTTTCTCCGCGTGGTTTCCGTTGATTATGCGACCCGGGTGAGTGATTTGCAATTTCGATTTTCAGACCTCCGTTTCCGCCCCACGCTGGTTGGTACCCTGCTGATGCTGGTCTGCATTCCGCTCTTTATCAAATTCGGTTTCTGGCAGTACAACAAGGCCGAGCAGAAGCGGCAGTTGCAGGCGATGTTCGACCGTGCGCTCACGACCGAGGCTGTGGAATTGCCGCAGGCATTCGATGACATCGGGATATGGCGTTATCGGCAAGTGAAGGTGGCGGGACATTATGAGCCTCGTTATCAGATCCTGCTTGATAACCAGGTCGAGCAGGATCGCGTTGGCTACCACGTCATTACGCCGCTCAAAATCGGCGGCACGGAAAAGTACGTGTTGGTGGATCGTGGCTGGATCGCCGCGAATACTGACAGAAATCAGTTGCCAGAGGTGTTGCCGCCTGCCGGCGAGCAGCAAGTGAGAGGTCATCTGTGGTTGCCGGCGGACAAGTTTTACAGCCTGGAATCAGACGCCAGATCAGATGGGCAAAGGCTCTGGAAAACGGTGTGGCAAAACATGGATATGGCTGCTTACCGGCAATCGGTTCCAGCCGAAGTGTTGCCGTTGGTCATCCGGCTGGATGCCGAGATCAAGACAGGCGGGTATTTGCGGCAATGGCCCGCACCGGCCGAGCGCATCACGACCCATATCGGCTATGCCTACCAATGGTTCGGCTTTGCGGCAGCAGCATTGTTGATATGGCTGTTTACCAGTATCAAGTGGCAAGAAACATCAGGTAGCAGCAACCATTAAAGCGACAGGGAAAATGCAGACAGAGAATCAGCTATTGAACGCGGCCAAGCAGCCGAACCGGCCCAAGGGCCGTTGGATGTTGTTGTTGCTATTCATTTTTTTCGCCGCTCCGCTGGTGATTGTCGTTGTGATGCACAAGCTGGATTGGCACCCCTCGGGCGCCAGCCGCGGTCATATGGTGATGCCGGCCAAACCGGTCGCGATGCCGGAAGGCGTTCGGGATAGCGAAGGTCAGCTGATAGCGTCAGGATTCTGGAAGGAAAAATGGAGCATGGTTTACATCGCAGAAGAGTGCGATGTCGCCTGTACTGCCAGGCTGCATGAAATGCGGCAGATTCACATGTCGCTTTCGAAACACATTCCGCGAGTTCAGCGCGTACTGATTACCGGCAGCGCCGACGTCAGCGCGCTCAAGCAGAAATATCCGGATCTGGTCGTGCTCAATCAGCCCTCGGCACAACATGCGGAACTGATGCAGCAATTCGATCTGCCGCAGCTACCCGCTGCCGGCGCACATCGCGTCTATTTCGTCGACCCATTGAGCTATCTGATGATGAGTTATCCGGTTAACACTGCCGCCGCCGATATCCGCAAGGATCTGGGGCGGCTTCTGGCATACGCCTGGGCGGGCTAGAGCGATGTTCGGCAGCTCGGTCAAATGGTTCAGGCATCTTGCACTTGCCGCTACGCTATTGGCGGTGTGCGTCGTCTCTCTCGGCGCTTATGTGCGTTTGTCCGATGCCGGCCTCGGCTGTCCCGATTGGCCCGGCTGTTTCGGCACCATGACCGTGCCCGAGAGCGAGGCTGCAATCAGACAGGCACAGGCGGCATTCCCGCACAGCGATTTCGATCACGGTAAAGCCTGGAAGGAGATGCTGCACCGCTATCTTGCCGGCACGCTCGGCCTGATGGTACTGGTGCTGGCCATACTCGGCTGGCGCGCCAGAAGGTTGATTCAGGTTTCACCCTGGACGCCTACTGCGCTGCTGGTACTTGTGACCTTTCAGGCCATGCTGGGCATGTGGACGGTGACCATGCTGCTCAAGCCTGCAGTCGTCACCGCACATCTGCTCGGCGGCATGGCAACGCTGGCCTTGTTGACCTGGATCACGCATCGCCATTGGGGCGTGGTCTCGGGCCGGTTCGTCAAAGCGGGTGGTTTGCGTGTGGCGATCAGGCTCGGCCTGCTGGTGCTGTTTGCGCAGATATTACTGGGCGGCTGGACCAGCACCAATTACGCGGCGCTGGCCTGCACGGACTTTCCCACTTGTCATGGCGAATGGCTGCCGGCGATGGATTTCTCCAATGCCTATCACTGGATACGCGACCTCGGTGAATCGATCGACGGTACGCCGCTGAGTCTGGCCGCACTGACCGCAATCCAATGGACGCATCGGGTGGGCGCGCTGGTGGTGCTGGTGTATTTCGGGCTTTTGGCCTGGCGCCTGTTGCGTGTCGAGTACGTGAGCAATGTCAGCTTGCTGCTGTTGACCTTGCTCGTTGTGCAAATTGCGCTGGGGATCGCCAATCTCCTGCTGCATTTGCCGCTGGTGCTGGCGGTAGGACATAACCTCGGGGCCGCGTTGCTGGTGGTCACCCTGGTGGTGTTGAATTCGAAAATTACAGAATTGCCAAAATAGGGAGGCGTTTCATGAGTGCTATCACGATTGCGAACCTGCAGAAAATCACCGTGCATCTGGGTCAGGAGTTTCTCAAATTCTTCCCGCTCTGCAAACCACGGGTGACGGCGCTGATTGTCTTCACAGCGATGATCGGCATGTTTCTCGCCACCCCCGACATGGTGCCGCTCGGCCTGCTGCTGGCGGCAACCATCGGTATCGGCATGGCTTCCGGTGCGGCGGCGGCGTTCAATTGCCTGATCGAGCAGAAGATCGACGCCAGAATGGCCCGCACGCGCGGCAGGCCGCTGCCTACAGGGCAAGTCACCGCCATGCAGACCATGGTGTTCGCAACGCTGCTCGGGCTGGCCGGTTTGCTGATACTTTATTATCTGGTCAATCCGCTCACTATGTGGCTCACCTTTGCTACTTTTCTTGGTTATGCGGTGATCTACACCATATTTCTCAAACCGGCGACGCCGCTCAACATCGTCATCGGCGGCGCATCCGGCGCCATGCCGCCGGTACTGGGCTGGGCTGCGGTCAACAACATGGTTGGTCCCGAGGCGCTGATCCTGTTTCTCATCATCTTTGCCTGGACGCCGCCGCATTTCTGGGCGCTTGCCTTGTACCGCCGTGCCGAATACGCCAAGGTCGGTATGCCCATGCTGCCGGTGACGCATGGTGAGGAATTCACCCGCCTGCATATCCTGCTCTATACCGTCATTCTGTTTGCCGTCGCCCTGATGCCCTACGGTCATGGCATGAGCGGTCTGATTTATCTGGCAGCATCGCTGGTGCTCAACAGCATATTCATGGTCTATGCCGTCGCGCTTTACCGCAAGTACTCCGATGCGCTTTCACGCAGCATGTTCAGGTACTCCATTCTCTATCTCAGCCTGCTCTTTGCAGCATTGCTGGTCGATCATTACTGGTACATCGGACTCTAGGAAAGCGCTGATTTATTCGTGATTCCGGCGAAAGCCGGAATCGAGTATTTTCAGGCGCCTGGACACCGGCTTGCGTCGGTGTGGAGTACTTTTCAGTGTTTCCTTTGCCCCCGACGAGATATTGCCTGGGTGAGCACGTCCGGTCTCGTTTGTTCCGGAATATCCGGGCTATCAGTTTAATCAGGTAAATTTCCCCATATAAATATTAATTTTTATCACCTATTTGGGTGATGACGCTCCCTGACCACTCTGTAAAAATCGCATTGCTCATAAAGACTTTGTGATGAGGCTTGGTGTGGCTCCATAGCTTGGGAGTGAGATAAAGTGTCATTTTTATCATTTGAAGGTAGCGTTTCTCTCGAAGCCAGATGCTCGGGTATCTGTAAAAAGGCATTGCTGATTACCATGATCTCAATGCCTTTCCTTTTTTCTGCCGGCTCAAACGCAGTAGCACCTGTCATGCCCGCCGAAATGGAACAGGCGATACGCACTGCAATTCAAACCCATCCTGATGTCATGGCGGCCGATTCCCAGCGTTTGTCCGCGCATTCGCAAGTGGTCGCAGGCGATTACCGCTGGTTTCCGCGTGCCGATGTTTCCGCACGAACCGGTAAAAGTGGAGATCGCTATTCCGTTATCGGCTTGCAGCAAACCTTGTGGGATGCCGGCAGGCTGAATGCCGATTACGAAGCAGTCAAGGCCAATGAACAAGCGGCGCTTTCCGGCAAAGGCGCCACCATGGAAGCCATCGGCATGGCTGCGGCCAATGCCTATCTCAACCTCGCCCGTGCAAGAGAGCAGTTGCTGGTCGCAGAGGAAAATGTTGAGCAGCATGAACAGTTGCACGCCAGCGTCATTAAACGCAATGAAGGCGGTATCGGCAGCAAATCCGATGTCACACTGACCACTTCAAGACTTCAGCAAGCGCGTGCAGCGGCGCGGCAGTGGCAGGGTGAAGTCGGCCGTGCCGAAGCCGCATATCTATCGGTCATCGGCTCCGAAGCGCCGGCAAGCGGTCTGCAGGCGCTTGCGCTGTGGGAAGTCGAAAATGGCCGTGAAGGCGTGATTACCCGTGTTGCTGCACGTTCGCCCACGCTGCAGAAACTGCGCGAGGAAGTTAGGGTGGCCGAAGCCGTGGTCGATTCGAAAAAAGCCCAGCTCTACCCGTCTCTCTACGCCCGTATCGATAACACCCATTATTTCGGCAGCAGCCCGGTCGATAACGACACCCGTTTCTCCATCAATTTCGAGTGGCAGAACGACGTTGCACTGAGTCAGCGCTATCATATCGACGCAGCCCAGCATCAGGTCATGGCGGCGCGCCGTGCGCTGGAATCCGAACAGCGCCGGCTGACCGAAGCCGCCAGCAGTTACTGGGATGACTACCTCACGGCAATCAACCGCACTGCCGAACTGGATCAATTTGCCGCTTCTGCAGTGGAGACCGTGCAACTGTTCAAGCGGCAGTTCACCATCGGTCGGCGTTCATGGCCGGAGGTCATGAACACCCTGCAGGATCTCTATGCTGCACGTAACCAGAAAGTGGATGCCCGTTATGCCGCCATGTCATCGCGCATGCGGCTGGCATTTCTCGGCGGCGAAATGGACGGTTTTCTGGGCGCTCAAGCCCCGGCAGATGCGCATAAGCAAGCGGCGGAGCAGCCATGAAGCAGCATCTGGACCGCGATCAGTTCGTCAACGCGCTGGCATCCTGGATGCGCTGGCGTGGTCATAGCGTGCCCCATAACATGCTTTCGCAACGCTTCCCGTTCCCTCCCGGCGCCATTGCCTGGCATGCGTTGAGAAAAGCGGCAAATGAAATCGGCATACATCTCACGTTCAAAAAACAGCACAAAATCATTCCCGGCCCGGAAAGCTTTCCGCTGATTGCCGTCATGGAAGACGGTAGCGTATGCGCGATACGGCAAATGGATATGGAAGGTCGCCTGCTTGCCAGCCAGGTTGGCGGTGAGACAGCCATCGTTTCTGCCGAGAAGATTGCTGGCTGGATATCTGTCGGCGTCAGCGCAAAAAAGCTGCACCGTGAAATTCTCGGTGTCGCAGATAATCGCAGCGGCTGGTTCTGGGATGCATTCGCCGCCAATTGGTGGGCTTACCTGCAGGGTGCCATCGCCGCTGGTTTTGCCAGTCTGCTCGGGCTGGCCGCTGCCGTCTACACCATGCAGGTGTATGACCGCGTTATCCCCAGCGATTCGACCAACACGCTCATGGTGCTGACTATCGGCGTTGCGATTGTATATGCGCTTGAGCTGGTGCTGCGTACCTTCCGGGCTTACGTGCTGGATTACGCCGGCAAGAAGATTGATCTCGACGTTTCCGAGAAAGTCTTCAATCAGGGCATGGGAATTCGCATGGAAGCCCGTCCGCAGCACACCGGAACTTTCATTGCACAGCTGCGCGAGCATGAATCCCTGCGCGATTTCGTCATGTCGGCCGCTATCTTCACCTTGGCGGATTTCCCTTTCCTGCTGATCTTTCTTGCCGTCATGTGGATTATCGGCGGCAGCCTTGTGCTGATTCCGATCATTGTCATTCCGGTATTGATTCTTGTCAGCGCATTGCTGCAATGGCCGATGATGCGGCTCTCGCGCGAGAGCATCAAGGAAAGCAATGCGCGTTCAGGCCTGCTGATCGAGTCGATGGAAGGTGCTGAAACCCTGAAGACGCTCAATGCAGAATGGCGCATGCGCCGCCGCTGGCGTGAATTGACCGAACTGGTCAGCGCGAGCGGCATGAAGCTTAAATCGATTAGCAACTTCACCACCAATTTTGCCTCGACGATACAGTCTTTGATGTACGTTGCCATCATCGCCACCGGTGCGCTGATGGTGCGTGATGGCGATATCACGGTGGGTGCGCTGATCGCCTGTTCCATCCTCGCCGGACGCGCTGTCGCGCCTGTTTCGCAGTTGATCGGCCTGCTCACGCGCATTTATCAGGTCAAGACTTCTGCGCAGACGCTGGACAATATTATGGCCATGCCGGTCGATCGGCCCAGTGACGCCAACTTTCTGGCGCTGGAGCGTTGCCAGGGCAAGCTTGCCTTTGCCAACGTGAATTTTTCCTACGGCGAATCCGACGTGGTCGCGCTTGATATTCCCGAGCTGCAAATTGCCCCCGGCGAGCGTGTCGCCCTCCTGGGCAGAACCGGTTCCGGCAAATCCACCATGTTGAGATTGCTCTCCGGTCTTTATCAGCCGACCAGAGGACGCGTCCTGATGAACGGCGTCGATATTCACCAGATCGATCCTTCCCGTTTCCGGCACGCCGTTGGCTACATGACCCAGGATGTACGGCTGTTTTCCGGCACCCTGAAAGAGAATCTGCTACTGGGTGCCGGTGACGTCAGCGATGACCGCTTGCTTGAAGTTGCCCGTGTCACAGGAATAGACCGCTACGTCGCATACCACCCCAAGGGTTTTGAATTGCCGATTTATGAGGGCGGTGGCGGCTTGTCTGGCGGTCAGAAACAGGCGGTCGGCCTTGCCCGCCTGATGCTTGCGGACCCCGATGTGTTCTTGCTGGATGAACCAACCGCCGCAATGGATCAGCAGACCGAGCGCGAATTTATCAAGGGATTCGGCGAATGGCTAGGAGAAGGCCGCACGCTAGTAATCGCAACGCATAAGCCTTCCATCCTTACCCTGGTCAATCGCGTGATTGTGCTTGAGCAGGGCAAAGTCATCATGGATGGCCCGCGTGAAAAGATATTGCAAGAGCTAGCAGCACCAGTGACCCATATCAAGGTGGCCTGACGTCATGAAACAAACCAGGAAAGCAAACCGTTGAATTACACAGTCTCCAATAATCAGCGTTTCAAACTGTTGATGGGCGGCATCCTGCTGACTGCCTTGCTTGCCGGTCTGGCAGCCTTCGGCTGGTGGGCCTCTGCGCATGAACTGGATATCGTCACGCGCGCACCCGGTGCCGTCATTCCAAGTAGCCGCGTGCAATCGATACAGAGCCTGGACGGCGGCATCGTAGAAGAAATTACCGTCAAGGAAGGCGATATCGTCGAAAAGGACCAGCTTCTGCTCCGTATCGAGCGTGAAAAAGCACAGGCCATCTACCGCGAAACATTTTCCAGAGTCGCTTCACTGGAGGCCGCCATTGCAAGGCTACGTGCCGAGGTGCTGGGCGTGCCATTGGTCTTTCCGGAAAGCACGGCCGGATATCCGGAAGTTGTCAGCGCCCAGCGGACGCTTTACAACCGGCGACTGGGGGCACTGAATGAAGAAATTGCCGTGCTGGAAGAAACCCTGCGCCTGGTCGAAAAAGAGCTGAACCTCAATGAGCCCATGCTTGAAACCGGCGAGGTGAGCGAGGTGGAAGTCATCCGTCTGCGTCGTCAGGTCAATGAAATTCGTGGCGGTATTACCCAGCGGCGCAACAAATATCTGAGTGAGTCGCAAGCCGAACTGGCCAAGGCGCAGGACGAACTTGCCACCCAGCGCCAATCGCTTGCCGCCAGAAAAACCGTGCTCGATCAGGTAGACATTCATGCCCCGGTCAAAGGCGTGGTCAAAAATATCCGCATCACCACTCGCGGCGGTGTTGTCCGCCCGGCGGAAGAGATCATGCAGATCGTTCCGCTCGAAGAAGAGCTGCTGGTCGAGATCAAGATCAAACCGGCCGACGTGGCTTTTCTACGCCCCGGTTTGCCGGCCAGCGTCAAGCTTGATGCCTACGATTACACCATCTACGGCACCCTCAACGGCGAGCTGACCTATATCAGCCCCGATACGCTGACCGAAGAAACCTCACGCGAGCAGCTCAAATATTATCGCGGCATTGTGCGTACCACGGGCAGCAAGCTACGTAATCCGCGCTCTGAAAAAATCGAAATCATTCCCGGTATGACCGCAAGTGCTGAAATCAAGACGGGTGAACGCACGGTCATGCAATACCTGCTTAAGCCGATTACGCGGGGCATCAAGGAAAGTATGCACGAAAGATAAACACCAGAAACAGGACGATACGTTCAATCAACCAGATAGCAGCAACAGACCAGGCAACAGCAGGGCGCGAGAAAACAAGGAGTAGTGACATGACAATCAAAATGGTCGTAGTAAGTACAAATCAGCAAGCCAGGGGTGTAATGCTGAAAAATGGCGAGAATCTGGCAGTCGCCAGTGGAGACAGCATCCGCCTGCTCAAGCCTGCAGATATCCAGACCTTGCGCCGGGGCAATGATCTGATCCTGAAAAATGCCAAGGGCGAAGAATTTGTCCTCAAAAATTTCTACGCAAAACCGAAGACTCCTGAAGACGTCCAGCTCTTTACCTGGGATGATCCCCTCGGCCAGGAGAAGGAGCTGCTGAGTGAGGAATATTCCGAGACCGTGCAGGTCGCTGCAGTCGAGAGCGAAACGGTTACCGACGCTGCCACTGCACCAGATGAAGTGGCTGCTGAAGCCGCCCCGGCCGAAGAGGAAGATGACGATGACAAGGCCGCTGCACTTTTGCTTTCATCCAGCGGCGAAGCTCCGATCAGCATGCTCGGCGCGATTGCAACCGTAGGCGCAGTGCTGTTGATGTCGCAAGGTAGCAGTGGTAGCGGTGGCAAAACCGTGTCACCGCAAGACACCACCCCGCCTGATACGCCGGTAGAGCCCGGCACCGTTATTGATGATGTGCCAAATGTCATCGGCCCCGTCGTCAGCGGCAGTACTACCAACGACAACCAGCCTGGTCTTATCATCCCGCCGCCTGGCCCCGGCGAAACTCCCATCCTATATGTTGATGGCAATGAGACACCGTCCACATGGGATCCGGACACCAACACGCTGACCCCGCAGGAGCCTCTCCCCGATGGCGAACACGAAATCACCTACGGTCTTGAAGATGAAAACAGCAATACCAGCGGACAGAGTCCCGGTGTCGTCATCATCATCGACACCACACCGCCCGAGACGCCCGACAGTGCCGGCACCGCAATCGACGATGTCGAAGCCATCACCGGCACCATCCCCGATGGCGGCACCACCAATGATGACCGCCCCGGCCTGCAGATTCCGCCGCCCGGCGAAGGCGAAACGCCCGTGCTCTATGTCGATGGCGTTGAAACGCCCGCCACCTGGGACCCCGTTACCAACACCCTGACCCCGGATGACCCGCTCGACGAAGGTGAGCACGAGCTCACCTACACCCTGCGTGACGAAGCTGGTAATGAAAGCGGCCAAAGTCCGGGTACTACACTCACGGTAGACACCACGGCCCCCGCCAAGCCCGCCGCCCCGGAAAGCTACGAAGACAACGTTGGCGAAGAACAGAGCGCCACCAGCACCGCCCCGGTCACCGACGACGACCAGCCCGGCATCAACATCGGTGCCGGTCACACCGACACCCCCACGCTCAAAACCGCTCATGTCGTCTCGTCACTGGATGCAATGTTTCCAAGGAAAGCTGAAGGTCAGGCTGGTTAAAGCGTAGCTGGTTCTTACCAAATTAATTTGGTTTTTCAGCGGCTTGTTGTGGCGGTCAATTTTTGCTGCCTGTTAGATGCCATTGACAGATATTTCTTCAGCGCACTGGGGAAAGTGTGCCGAGAGACAAAATTAAAGCGGGTCACTTGAAACAAGTGCCCGCTTTTATTTCTGAATGGCGCGCCCGACAGGAGTCGAACCTGTGACCTTTGGCTTCGGAAACCAACACTCTATCCAACTGAGCTACGGGCGCACAACATGCTGAAGCAGCGCCGAATTATAGCAAACGCCATGCAGCTTGTCCTTGTTGTCTGTTCAGCCTTGTCAGTATAATCAGGTCTTCAGAAACGTTTAGGCCTTTTTTATCATGAGTGATCAGCACGACGATTTTCCAAAAACAAATATCTCTCAGGTTTTGATCGCAATTCTCGGCGGTCTGCTTGCCCCGCTACTGGCGATCATTTTGGTCGTTAAACTGTTTATGGGTATTGATGAGGCCCAGGTGCCGGATGCTGATCCGGCCATCGCCATGGCTAAGGTCGAGGAGCGTATCAAGCCGGTTGCGCAAGTTGAGGTTGTCGCAGCAGACGCGGTGAAGGTTGCGCTCTCCGGCGATCAGGTCTATCAGCAGAATTGTCTGGCTTGTCACGCAAGCGGTGCGATGGGTGCGCCGATGTTAGGTGACAAGGCGGCATGGAGCCCGCGTATCGCTCAGGGTAAGGATACGCTGGTCAAGCATGCAATTGAAGGCATTCGCATGATGCCGGCCCGTGGCGGCAACGCGGCACTGAGCGATGAAGAAGTTGCAAGTGCGGTGACCTACATGGCCAATGAGGCGGGCGCAGGCTTCTAAACTCTCCACATAGCCGCAGTCTGATGGCTGCGGCTAGTCAAGACACTCCTTATGGCAACCTACGCAATCGGCGATATTCAGGGCTGCTATTACTCATTTCAGCAGTTGCTGCAAAAAATCGGTTTCCAGCCGCAGATGGATAATTTGTGGCTGGTCGGTGATGTCATCAATCGCGGTTCAGGTTCGCTCGAAATGCTGCGCTGGATATATCGGCACCGTCACCGGGTAGTGATGGTGCTTGGCAATCATGATCTGCATGCGCTGGCCGTGGCCGAGGGTTATGTGCCTACTCACGCCAGCGATACTCTGCAGGCGCTGCTCGATGCGCCGGATGCCGGCGAACTGTTTGGCTGGTTACGCCAGCAGCCGCTGGTCTATCGCACCGATACTTACCTGATGGTACATGCCGGACTCTTGCCGCAATGGAGTGCCGATGATGCGGTGCGCCTTGCCACTGAGGTGCAGCAGGCACTGAGCGGCAACGGCTATCACGACTTTCTCTCGCAGATGTATGGCAATCAGCCGGTGCGCTGGGATGAATCGCTCGCGGGGGTCGACCGGCTGCGCCTGATTACCAATGCCATGACGCGCTTGCGAACCTGCACGCCGCAGGGTGAGATGAATTTCAAATTTTCCGGCGAACTCATGGATGTTCCGGCCGGATATATTCCCTGGTTCGATGTGCCTGGCAGAAGGTCGGCGGACACTGCCATCATCTGCGGTCATTGGTCTGCCCTCGGGCTGGTTCAGCGCTCGGATTTGTATGCGCTCGATACAGGCTGTCTTTGGGGCGGCAGGCTGACTGCCATGCGGCTGGAAGACAAGGTGATTTTTCAGGTGCCTTGTGCTGCGGAAGATTCACCCCGGCAAATTTAAACGCTCTAGGATATGCGCTCTGGCCTCTGCGGCGAGCGTGCGACGTTCGTGCCCGTTTGCATGCATGGGGGCGGCAAAATCGAGTATTACTACGGGTGAGTGTTGTTTGATTACCAGCCGCATGGATTCGATCATGTTCCGTTCTCCCCAGTAAGCCATGTCGGTGTTAGGCTGTCCGTCGGCGTCCGGGTAATGGATACCGAACGGCCATACGTCTGTTTTTGCATCGATGGCGGCTTGCAGCAGGCTTCCTTTGAACGGTTTTACCTCGCTGCCATCCGTGGTGGTGCCTTCCGGAAACACGCAGATACAATCTCCGGCCAGCAGTGCCTCTCTTGTCAGTCCGGTCATTTTGCCGGTAGCGTGACGTTTTTCTCGATCAATAAAAAGCGAATTGGCCTTGATCGCAAACCAGCCGAATACCGGCCATTTGAGGATTTCTGCTTTGGCGACGAAGCGGGTCGTGATGATGCTATTCAGTGCGTGGATATCGACCCATGAGATATGGTTGGCGACCAGCATTACGCCGGTCAGGTCGGGCGGTGGCGGGTTGCCGCGTACGATGACGCGGATGTTGAGAATATCGAGCAGGGCGGCAGACCATCTGCCGATGGCGCGGTTACGGCGTTGCGGGCTGAGCCGCGGCATAATCACGGCGCCGATAAAAATGCCGTACAGTGTATGCAATATCATACGGCTTGTGCGGAACAGGCGGGTGGGTTTTGAGGCGTATTTTCGCTGCAAGATTATTTCATGAAACGCGTGGCGTATCGTTTATCCAGACGCGACAAAGGTAACATAATCAGCATATCCGCGGTATTGAAATCCGGATCCCATGCCGGTTCGCCGCAAATGTAGGCGCCCAGCCGCAGATAACCCTTGATCAGCGGCGGGCAGGCGACTTGCAGGCCGGTATTGAGCCCTTCCAGCGGCAACGGGCAGTGCGGGAATACCCGATATTCCTGCGGTGCCAGAAAGCTGTCTTCAAGACGGCGGTAAAGGCTGGCTGCCAGATGGCCGCCATCAGCCATGCCGATACTGCCGCAACCGATCATGAACTCGTAGCGGTGTATCTGCATGTATTTCGCCAGCCCGGCCCACAACAGCGAAATCGTGCCGCCGTGGCGGTAGTCGCGGTGTACGCAAGCACGGCCGACTTCAACCGTGCGGTCAAACAGATGCTCTAGGCGGCTCAGATCGAATTCGCCGGCAGAATAGTAGCCGCCGGCTTCGTTGGCCATGGCCGGGCTAAGGATGCGATACGTGCCAATGACCTCGTTGCTGCCGCTTTCGCGTATCAGCAAATGGTCGCAGAAGGCATCGAACCCATCGCGGTCATGGCCGTCCTGGCTGTTCAGGCGCGCCCCCATTTCTTCGGCAAAAACCTTATAGCGCAGGCGTTGTGCTTCTGCGACTTCAGAAGGGTTGCGGGCAAAACTGTAGGTGAGATGGACGGGCTCTTGAGCAAGCCCCGGAGATTGATGCCGTTCCAGCATTTGTGCTTTCCTGTTCTATTGAAAACAGGAGAGACTTTACGAATTCAAGGTGACAGACTGGTGACAGCTTCTTGAAAGTTCGGTGACTGCCAAGGCGGACAGTCACCGGTTACTGGTGCGTGTTCAGTGACTGACGCGGGTGACACCGCCGGATTCGATCAGGCGCACGCGCTGGCCGGGTGCGAATGCGACATCGGCTTCCTGAACGATGGCGACCATGCCGCCGCTGTCGAGCTTGACGGTGATTTCCAGACCGTCCTGACGGGTGATGACTTCTTCGGCAGCGGAACCGGCAAGCCCGCCGGCAACCGCACCGACCACGGTTGCGATCGCCGCGCCGCGGCCACCGCCGATGGTACTGCCGGCGATGCCGCCAACTGCTGCACCGGCAACGGTGCCAACAGGCGTTTTTGTACCTTCGATTTTGACTGTGCGCACGCTTTCGACGACACCGGTGCGTATGGTTTGCGTTTTGCGCGCTTCATCGCGGCTGTAAACGCTGCCGGATTGCGAGCTGGCGCAGCCGGCAAGAAACAGTGATAGTGTCATCAGAACGAGTATGCGGGTGGTTTTCATCATGGGCCTCACTTTTTGGAATAGGGTTGATTCAGCTTAAATCAATTTTCTCATTAAATGCTTTTTCGTAACGGTCAGCAATTTCCGCTCGATCAGGTCGGTGGTTCTGTCCGCCGCGGCTGGCGATCTTGATCGCACCCATGACGGCTGCGAGTTGCCCGCATTTCTTCCAGTCCCAGCCCCTGGTGATGCCATACAGCAGACCGGCGCGATAGGCATCACCGCAACCTGTCGGGTCAACGAGCGCATCTGCTTGAACGCAAGAAATTTCGATGCGTTGACCGTTGGTATAAATGGTTGATCCTTTGGCGCCCTTGGTAGCAACCAGCGCTTTCACCCTGCTTGCGAGCACCTCTAATGTGAGATTGGTTTTTTCCTGCAAAAGTTGCGCTTCGTATTGGTTGACTGCCAGGTAATCGGCTTTGTCGATGAAGTCGAGCAATTCGTCTCCGGTGAACATCGGCAGGCCCTGGCCCGGGTCGAACAGGAATGGGATTCGGGCTTCTGCGCATTCGCGTGCATGCATGAACATGCCTTCGCGCCCGTCCGGCGCGATGATGGCGAGTTTGATGTTGTCTGTTTCGTTGACGCTGTTGAGGTGTGATTGCTGCATGGCACCCGGGTGAAAAGCAGTGATCTGGTTGTCGTCAAGGTCGGTCGTGATGAATGCCTGCGCGGTATAAGTTTCGCTGATGGTTCTGATATGGCGCGGACTGATGCCGTTTTCNNCCGTTCAACAGCTTGAGGTTGTAGGCAATGTTGCCCGCTGTGCCGCCGAATTCGCGGCGCATTTCCGGCACGAAGAAGCAGACATTGAGGATTTGCAGGTTTTCAGGGAGGATGTGATTCTTGAACTGGTCCTGGAACACCATGATGGTGTCGAAGGCCAGTGAGCCGCAAATAAGGGTTCGCATTGAGAGAGCTTGTCCGGTTAAAACTGCATTATCCGCAGGCGTCCGGCCCGAGGCAAGCCTGCAACCAAGGCTCAAGCCTTGAGTGCGTCGTCGATCAGTATCTTTGCCGCCTTTTTGGCGTATTTCAGGCTGCCGGAGCCGCGCCGGATCTGTTCGGCCTGCATGGCGCCTTCGATCAGCAGTGAAAGTTGCAGCGAGAGACCTTCATGATCCTTGACGCCCGCCTCCTCTGCCAGCCTGGCAAGGTAAGCCCTGAATTGCTCGGATTGCTCGGCCGAAAGCCGGTGGATGGCACTGCTCTCTTCCGGAAACTCGGCCGAGGCCTTGAGAAAGGCCATGCCGTGGTAGTCCGGCGAGCTGATCCACTCCTCGATGAAGTCGAACAGTTTTTGCAGTTTTTCCGATGGTTTTTTGCTATAGCGCGATAGCTGTTCGTTGAGCCAGGACTGGAAATCGAGATGGCCCTTTTTCAGCACTTCAAGAATCAATAACTCCTTGGAAGTGAAGTGCTTGTAAAGGGTCATTTTTGTCGTGCCGGCAACAGCGACGATGGTATCGACGCCAGTGGCATTGATGCCGCGGGTCTGAAACAGCTCGGAGGCAACTTGCAGGATTTTTTGTTTGAGCGCCGACATGGAAGAAGTGTAGCGGAACTCATCCTAAAAATATACTACTGAGTATATGCCTGATGCAGCTTTGGCGCCGGCGATTATGCCAAAAATCCGGTGTACAGGGTTTTGCCCGTGGCGTTAATCAGGTAAATTACAGCGGCCTGATGTTTCAGGGATTCATCAATCAAATCATTAAGAGGTGTTTCATGAGTAGATTTTTTGCAGCATTGTTGCTGGTTGCCATGCCTGTTCTGGCCTCAGCAGCGATTGACGAGACGATTCGTCTGAAAGAGTCGGTTGAAATCAACGCACCGGCAGACAAGGTATGGGCCAAGGTTGGCAATTTTGCCGACATGAGCTGGCACCCCGGTATCGGCAAGACCGAACTGACCGGCGGTAAAGCAAATGAAACCGGCGCTACTCGAACGCTCACTTTCAAGGAAGGCGGCGGCGTGAAGGAAACCCTCACCGGTTTTGAAGCCGAACGTATGCTGATGAAGTATGAAATTACCGAAGGTACATTGCCTGTGCGCGAGTATGGTGCCAATATCCGGGTCGAAGCTGCGGGCGATGGCAAGAGTGTTGTCACATGGCGCGCGATGTTCAAGCGCAAGGATCCGGCCAGCCCGGGTGCTGCTGGGCAGGACGATGCAGCGGCCAAGGCTGCGGTGGAGGCTATTCTGAAGTCCGGCCTGGAGAACCTGAAAAAGGTGTCCGAATAAGCGGTTGCAGGAGATGATAAAAAAGGTGCGCAAGCACCTTTTTTATTGCTTGTTTGCGTCAGTGCCGGGATTTAACCGATGGAGTTTTTCATCAGCATCGGGGTGTAGTCGCAACGCACGCTTTCCATCAATCTGGCCGTGATCTGCTGCTCCTTGATGTCTTGTGGAATATCGCCGTAGACCACGGTCTTGAGATAGATGCCGCGATCGGCCTCGGCCAGCATCAGCGCCTCCGGAAAGTTGCAGGTGCCCTGGCGCATTTTTTCACGGTGCGAGTGCATCTCGGCGAGCCGTTTGGGGTTCGAGTTGACGAACACAGGCGCATGGATTTCTGTAGCTTCATTCAGACTGACAGTGTCAGTGATCTCTCGTGGAATGGGCGCATGGCTGGTGAAGAGCATGCTGACACCGAAAATCAGGAAAAAGCTGGCCGCCATTGCATAAACATGTCCGTTTCCTGCAAGGCGCTTGCGTTTCTGCACGGCCAGCAAGGCCTTGGCGGCGGTGTGTGCATGTTCCAGCGCCCGGCTGCCGGGTAATTGCAGTGAGCGGTTTCTGGCTTCGGTTGCGATGAACAGTAGCTGTCTGGCAACCAGTTCCGGCTGCTCAATCTTCAGCGTTTTGGTCAGTGTGGTCAGGGATTGCAGCCATTGTTGCTGCATCTCTTCAGGCAAGGCGGTTGCAGGGGCTTTTTCGACAGACGCGAAAAACTCCTCAAGCAGCTGATTCGCGCTTGTCCGCATCCGGGTTGGAACCCATGCGGATTTTGCCATGTTGATGCGATGGGTCATGGCAGGTGATCAGTAGGGTTTGAAGACGACCAGCAAGACGATGACAATCAATGCGACCACGGGGATTTCGTTGAACCAGCGGAAATAGACGTGGTTGTGCTTGTTGCGGTCATGCTTGAAGTCGACCAGCAGCTTGCCGCAGTAGATGTGGTAAGCAACCAGCCCCGCGACCAGCGCCTGTTTGGTCAGTAGCCAGCCTCCGCTGAAGCCGTAGGTCAGCCAGAGCGTAACGCCGAGGGCGATAGTGATGATGGCGCCCGGAGTCATGATGCCCCAGAACAGCTTTCTTTCCATGATCTTGAAGCGGGCGATACTGGAGGCATCCGCCGGGTCATGGATGTCGCACATGGCGTGATAAACGAAGAGGCGGGGCAGATAGAACAGCCCCGCAAACCAGGTGACCATGAAAATGATGTGAAAGGATTCCAGCCAAGCCATTTTTATTTTCCATTTCTAAAAAAATAATTCAAGAGTTTTTGGCACCTGCAAGCTGACTGTCCAGCAGTGCGTGCAGTGCGGCAAAATCGACCTCTCCGACAATGCGACGAATCACCCGGCCTTTTTGGTCGAGAATGAACGCGGTTGGCGTCACCCTTACATCGTTGAAGCTGGCTGCGATTGTGCCATAGCTGTCGTGCATGACGGGGAAGGGCAGTGCGTTTTTTTGCGTGTAGTTCAGCACATGATTGGGCGGATCGTAGGACATGGCGACGGCGATGAGCTCGAAGCCCTTGCCGTGATACTGGTGATAGGTCTTGATCAGGTCCGGCATTTCCTTGATGCAGCCGGGGCAATCCGTTGCCCAGAAATTGACGAAGACAACCTTGCCTCTGAGTGCGGAAAGCTCGATGTTCTTGCCTTCCAGTGTGGTGAAGGTGACATCGGGCGCGCCGTCCTTGTTGTTGATGGATACCAGCCAGACAGCAACAAGTGCAATCAGGATGAGCGGGATCAGGTGACGGCGTGACAATTTGAATATGGATTTCATACGATTAAATTAAAATTTTCCTATGCTAGCTGAATTGTGGTGTTTTTGGCTGAACTTGTCATCCGGATTTCGCATTGCCGGCCTTTCGGGCAAAGGCCCAATAACCCTACTTGGATTGGCTAATAGCTTGTATTTCAGCATGATATAATCCGATTTTAAGTCAGCATAGTTTTCATATGACCGCCCGCTTACGCGAAATTCCATACAACTACACTTCATACTCTGACCGCGAAATTGTCATTCGATTCCTCGGTGATGAAA
>DIVE01000009.1:0-1722 GCA_002423265.1 Methylophilaceae bacterium UBA6140
AGCAAGCGCGGAAAAACACCCAGGGCCGAGTTGGTATGCAAGGTCGACAGCACCTGATGGCCGGTCATGGCAGCACGAAAAGCCATGTTGGCAGTATCCTCGTCGCGAATTTCACCGACCAGAATAATGTCAGGGTCCTGCCGCATGATGGAACGTATGCCATTGGCAAAATCCACCTTGTTGACCTCTGCCACCGAAGTCTGACGCATCAGATTGACCGGATACTCCACCGGGTCTTCCAGCGTCATGATGTTGACGCTTTCTGTATTGAGATGGCTAAGCAGCGAATAGAGCATGGTCGTCTTGCCGCTGCCGGTCGGTCCGGTAATCAGCAGAATACCCTCAGGCCGTTTCATCGTCAGCTTCAACGCTTCAAGGGTTTCCCGGCAGAGATTCATGCTTTCCAGCGGCATGATGGATTTTTCGCGATCCAGTATCCGCAACACGAAATTTTCGCCATGTATGGTCGGGTGGGTCGCCACGCGAAAATCCACCGGCCGACCGCAAAGATTGAGATTAAGACGACCATCCTGCGGCGAACGCGTTTCCGCAATGTCCATGCCGCTGATGACCTTGAGCCGCACAACCAAAGCAGACCAGTAGGTTTTATGCAGACAGCGTATCTGTTGCAGCACACCGTCGATCCGGTAGCGAATGCGCAGAAAAGCACCTTCCGGCTCGAAATGGATGTCCGATGCGCCACGCTTTACCGCATCGAGCAGCAAGGCATCCACCAGCCTGACAATCGGCTGCGTATATTGATTGTTTCCGGCTCTCAGGCTTTGATAGTCGATCTCTCCGCTTTCGATCTCGTCCAGTATGCCGTCGACCGATAGCTCGTAGCCGTAGAACTGATCCATATAAGCCAGTAACTGGGCCTCGGCGGCCAGCAGGGTTTTGAGTTGCACCGGCGGCGGCAACATCGCACGCAGCTGATCAAGCGCAAGGACGTTGTAAATATCCGCCAGTGCCACAGTCAGCAGGTGCCTGGCCGCATCATAGGCAATCGGTACCAGCTGGTGACGCCTGGCGAAATCCTCAGGCACCATATTCAATGCTTCAGCATCCGGCACCACCGGTTGCAGATCGATGCTTTCCTGACCGTTGGTTTGTGCCACAAGATCACGCACTGCAGCTTCCGTGACAAAGCCGAGCCTGACCAGCTGGCGGCCCAACGGCAGATGATGGTTGGCCTGCTCCTTGAATGCGATACGCAACTGATCCTGCGTGATGAGGCCCTTTTGCACCAATAGTTCGCCCAGCCTCAGCTTGCCTTGCACTTCATCCATTTCCGTTCTCCCAGCTTGCCTTTATTGTTGCTTCTTTTGTTTGGTGAACTCCGGCGTACTACATGGTTTCAATCTGCGCGATGCGCAAGTCCAGTGCTGCCTTGTCCAGCGAAACCGGGTCAGCACCTTCCATCAGGCTCTGCGCACGCCGGTAATACTGCAAGGCCAGTGATGATTTGCCCAAATGATCGAGCGCGACTGCCAGATTGAAGGCATGTTGCGAATTCATGGCATCCAGCCGATACGCTTCAAAATAAGCTTGTTGTGCCTGCTGCCAACGGCTGTTTTCGGCATATAAGGTGCCAAGGGCTGCATGCAGATCGGGGATTGCAGGATGACGTGCGATCAGTTTCTTGAGCCGTGCCTCGGCAGCTTGCGGGTCAGTTCGAGCCAACAGATTGGCCAGCGCCGCCTGTGCAGTCAGATTGACGGG
>DIVE01000009.1:1808-3991 GCA_002423265.1 Methylophilaceae bacterium UBA6140
GGATTTGCCTGCTTCGTACTACTAATTTTGATTTGAAAATATTGATCTTCCGGCCCGCTCTTTTCTGTTTCAGGATTACTTGCCATTGAAAAGATGCTGGCTTGATCGCTCAATGACGCTTTCTCAGGCAGACTTTCGTCAGGCATGGACGCCGTAGCCGCGGGCTGCGATTTCGCTTCACTTCCAGTGTCATCTGTCGGCGGCTGCGCTCCGGCTTCAGGTTCGGCCCGAGCTGCCGGTATCGCTGACTCGACCGGATTCAATGATGAAAAGTAGTAATAAGCCGCTTCTGCCAGCAGCAGAACCATCAAGACAGCACCAAACAAAAATCTGAAGGGAATGCCTTTGCCGCCGGCTTGCGGCGATATAACGCTGCCGGGCTTCACCGCCCCCTCTTTGTTCCTGTTATCAATTTGGCTGTTCATGGGCGTCTTGCTGCAGCAGCTGTGAGGGCAGGAACTGTCTGTAAACCGACAATGCCTCGCTGTCCAGGCTGGCGCTACTGATAACCGTCGGGCGCAGAAAAATCACCAGTTCCGATTTACGATTACCGTCGTTTTTGCCGCTGAATGCCTTGCCTGCCCAGGGAAGGTCCGAAAGCCCCGGCACCTTGTCCGTTTTCTTTTGTATCTCGTCCTGCATCAAGCCACCCAGAACGGTCGTGTCCCCGCTTTGTACGCGCAGAATGGATTCCATTTCCCGTGTCTGGATCACTGGTATTTTTGACTCCACAACACCACTGTTGTGACCTGTTTCATCCGTCATGATNNACGGTTCTGTTTTCATCAACGTGCGGGGTAACGCTCATGACAACACCGACCGGCACGGTGTGCGGCGTGGAGCTGTATCGTGTCAGAGAGCTGGTTTGCGATTGGGTGGTTGCGGCAGAAATCGTGAAATAGACCAGATTGTCCACAACTTTCAGCACGGCGGTCTGATTATTAAGTACCATCAGTTTGGGGCTGGAAAGTACCTTGGTCTCACCAAACTGCCTGAGCAGGCTGATGGCCCCGAAAAGGTTGCCTAATGCGCTGACCGGGTTGATATAACCCGCTATAAAACCTGCCGAAGAACTGGCACCGAAGACATTTGTACCGCTACCTGTGATTCTGCCTGTAGCGGCATCCATGCTGGCACTACTGCCCAGCGACTGTGAAAACTGAAAGCCGCTGCTGGCGCCTGCATTGCCTATTCTGCCCCAGTCTATGCCAGCCTGAAACGTATCGCTCAGCATCACTTCGACTATGGTCGCCTCGATCAAGACCTGACGTCTTGCGCTGTTCATCACCTTTGCGATGAATTCCTCTACCTTCTCATGTTGTCTGCCGGTGGCGCGCACACTGATGATCCCNNNTATTTGCCCTGGTATCCGCCCGGGTATTTTCATCCGCCGCAGATGCTGATGTCGGCTCTGCTGCCGAAGCTTCCCGGCTGATCATCACTTCCTTGTCGGTTTCAGTCAGTATCTCCCGGATATTCCTTTCGAGGTTTTCCCAGAAATGGTTGCGTGAATCACTGCTGACCAATGTGCGGGAACTGTTATGTTCAGAGTTTGCGTTGACGCCGTTATTGTCTGCGCCCTGACCGGTACCTGAAATTTCCGCCGCAGCCCCGATGAACCCCTTGGTGTCGCGCGACATATTGATGTAATCGACTGTATAGGTTCGAAGCTCGGGATAATCCGGGGTAACACTGAGGACGTTATTTTCGTAACGGTAGGCAAGGTCGACTTGCCTTGAAAGCCGCGCAAGAATCGCCGTAAGCGTCTGATCGACCGCATTCAGGGTAACGCGACCCTGAATGGCAGGATGAATATCCATATTCAGCTTACTTTCACGCGCCAAAGCAAAAAGAATTTCCTTCACCGGCGCCTCGTTGACCACTACGCTGTAAGTCGGCTCTTCTACCTTTTGGACAGGCGGCGGCAAATAGGTAAAGTTACTGATCGGCTTCGGGATATCACTCTCGGCTTGAACGCTTGTGTGCTGACTTCCGGGTGCCCGGCCGTCGATATGTCCCGCAGACGGAGCAACGGTGCTTTGGTGGCTACAGGCAAGCAATGCCCATATCATCAAGATAGGCAGGTACGTTATCCATGTTTTTTTCATAAATGCGCACTTATTATTAGTTATTCTGCAAATTATTATTTGGATACAGCGTGGAAATTTATCTCATAATTTTCT
>DIVE01000009.1:4049-4739 GCA_002423265.1 Methylophilaceae bacterium UBA6140
CGCGCAATGAAACTGGACGATGAAGACATACGAAGTTATCAACATCGCATGTTTTTTGAAAATGAGGAGAAAAAGCGCACACATATTGACGGCACCACCATTTTTTCGCCGTTCTGGCGGCCATCATCGTCGCCTGGTTGATACGTGATGCCTACATCAATTGGCAAACGGAACAAGCGCTCAAGCAAGTGAGTCAGCAACTTGCAATATCAGCAGCACAAGCGCAAAAGCAATTGCAAGACCTTCAGCTACAACGCGAATACGCCAATGCCAAGGCCAGAGAAAGAGCGCAGCTTGAAGCCGAAGCAAAACGGCAACATGAGCTTATGATCAGAACGCAAAAAGCGGCCGCCATCAGAAACATGGGCGAAAAGGAAAAAGCGTGGGATTTGTACTACAAACCCGCTGCTGGCTGCGAAAGCAGCAACCAGAACCGTGAAACCATTAAATGTAGTAACGATTACATCAAAGCGCGTAAAAAATTCGAAGACGATTGGGCAACCGGAACGGGAAATTACAGCCGTTGATAACAATGACTAAACTGAACCGGAAATTTGAAAAGATGGGGTGGCTGATGGGGCTCGAACCCACGACAACAGGAATCACAATCCTGGACTCTACCAACTGAGCTACAGCCACCGTGTCATAAATTATAACCGATGAAACTTCAGGCTGACCTCAAAAACACCC
>DIVE01000136.1:0-2095 GCA_002423265.1 Methylophilaceae bacterium UBA6140
CACAAGAGCGATGTCGGCGGCGTGCTGCTCAACCTCAACAGCGCGCATGAAGTCCGCAGCGGCTACCAGCATATTCAGGAGAACATCCAGCGCCACATGCCGGAAGCGGTGATGGATGGCGTTTCGATCGAGCCCATGGTGGTCAAACCGAATGGCCGCGAGCTGATGATAGGCGTCACCTCAGACCCGATCTTCGGCCCGGTCATCACCTTCGGCGCCGGTGGCACCATGGTCGAGATCATGGCAGATCGTGCCGTGGCGTTACCGCCGCTCAACCATTTTCTGGTACAGGATCTGATCCAGCGTACCCACGTTGCGAGAATGCTGGGCGAGTTCAGAGGCATGGCAGCGGCTGACATGAGCGCACTGGAAAACATTCTGCTGCGCGTGTCGGAAATGGTCTGCGAACTGCCGCTTTTGAAGGAAATGGACATCAACCCGCTAATTCTGGACGAACACGGCGCACTGGCAGCCGATGCGCGCGTGGTGGTCGAATACCGGCAACCGACAGCCGACCATTACAGCCACATGGCGATCCACCCCTACCCCACGCAGCTCATCAGCCACTGGCAGCTGGCAGACGGCACCGACATCACCATACGGCCGATCCGGCCGGAGGATGCCGAACTGGTGCAGAATTTCGTGCGCGCGCTGTCGGAAGAAGCGCGTTACTTCAGATTCATGAACAGCATGCATGAGCTGACCGAAAGCATGCTGGTGCGCTTCACCCAGATCGACTACAGCAAGGAAATCGCGCTGGTCGCCGTGACCTGTGAAGCGCCGGAAACCGAGCTCGGCGTCGCCCGCTTCGCCATCAACCCGGACGGTGAATCCTGCGAATTCGCCATCGTCGTCGCCGACCGCATGGCCGGCAAGGGGCTCGGCCAAAAGCTGATGGTCTCGCTAATGGAAGCAGCACGCTCCAAGGGGCTGAAAAGCATAGAGGGCGAAGTGCTGAACAACAACCACAACATGCTGAAGCTGACCAAGCGGCTCGGCTTCAGCCACAAGGTCAGCGAGGAAGATCACGCCATCATCAAGGTCAGCCTGACCTTGTAACAGCGGTTCAGGAAGAGCTGTCCACCCGCAGCAGCAAGTAGTCGGTACCGTGGTACTGCAGATGCTTGACCTCTTTCGCCATGCCGCGCAACAAACGCAACGAAAACTCGCTCTCGGCGTTGGCCTCACCGACATCGGAAAGCGCCTGCAATGCAGACTCGGCGTTGGTATTCGACGGCGTCGAGACATACTCGATCTCGGCCTCGTTGCCGATCTGGCTCAGTTTGACGTGCAACTGCGCGGGCTTTTCACCGTTCTTCGATTTCTCCTTGTTCTCAAGCAGAAACAAAAGCGCTTCCTCGGCGATCAGCATCAAACGGTTCTCGGCTTTCTGATCCCAGGCCAGGCGCTTGCAGAAAGTCTGCACCAGCGGCCTGAGTTCCAACAGGCTGGAGACATTGAGCGGCACGCTGGCCCGGTCGCGGGAGCGCTTTCTGAACGACAACAACAGCATGACGACGATGGCCGTCAGGCCGCCGGAAGTGGTGCCGTTGGAGAGAAAGAGCCTGGCCCATTCCGGCATCATTTCGTTGTAGAGAAACTCGCCCTGAAAGCCGACCCCGACCCAGAAGCCGAGGCAGACCGCAATGCCGACCTCGAAGGTCATGACCTCTTCGTTGACCATGCGCAGGCCGTGGCCGAACAGCAGCACCAGAATCATCAGGATATAAGCCCCGGCCACCGGGCTCGGCATGCTGGAGACGATGGCGCAGATCTTGGGTGAAAACGCCAGCAGGATAAAGAACAGACCACCCCACCAGCCGATGCGCCGGGCGGCGACGCCGGTCAGTTCCATGACGCCGACGCTCATCGAGTAGACCGTGTTCGGCACTGTACCGAGTGCGCCGGCGATGAAACTGCCGAGGCCGTCGGCGTTGATCGCGCCCTGCACGGAGCGGAAATCGATCGGCCGTGGCTTGCGGTAAGAGGTGCGCTGTACGGCAATGCCGTCGGCATAGGTCTCGATACAGCCGACCATGGTGATCAGAATGAAGGCCGGCAACAGTGCCCAGAACGCGTGGTCGAATTCCAGCGA
>DIVE01000136.1:2133-5842 GCA_002423265.1 Methylophilaceae bacterium UBA6140
CCGAACAACGAAATCAGCACGATCGGCAGCAAGGTCGCAAGAAAGACAATGGGGACGGAGCTGGTGCCGACAAACGGGTCAGGCACTTTTTTCAACATCTTCCACACCACGGGAGCGACGCTGAGTGCCATCAACATCAGCACGGTACCGCCGACGGCGGGCGTCAGCACCTTGCGCAGGGCGCCCATTTTGGCGGTGAACAGAAAAGCCGACAGCGAGGCGACGCAGACCAGCGTCGCCAGCAGCGGCACACCGCCGCTCTCGACAGCAGATACGGCGACCGAAACAAAGGCGACGTTGGAGCCGACGAACAACACAAAGCCGCCGCCGATAATGCCGATGCGGCTGACCTGCAGCCAGCTGGACACGCCGCAGGCCAGCAGCGCGGCGAACACCAGCCAGCTGGTAGTGCCGGCATCGAGGCCGGCTGCCCGCGACACCACCAGCGGCGTAATCATGATACCGGTGACTATGAGTACGGCGATCTGCGCGCCCAGCCCGGCGGACAGCAGATGCGACGGTTTTTCGTGCGGCTCGTAACGAACATGACCTTCAGCAGACATTCCGGACTCCCCTTGGGTTAACCATCACCGAAGCCGCCCGATACAGGCCGCCGACGGCTGGATGCAATGACGAAAATAATGCCCAATACGCGTTCATGCGCGCTCAAAAAACTCACAGACGTTTGGTCATCTGCAATTTGTTATAGCCATCCTGCCTGTGGTAATCGAGCGCGTCCATCATCGTCCGCATGAAATGCAGCCCCAGACCGCCCACCTTGCGCTCCTCGACCGTGGCGTCAAGCTCCACCTCGGGCGCTTCCAGTATCGGATTGAACGCCTGGCCGTCATCGACAATGGTGACGATCAGCTGCCCCTGCTGCAACTCCAGCGTGACTTCGATCCGGTGCTCGCCATTCTGTGGATAGCCGTAAGCAATGACATTGGTCAGGAGCTCATCGACCACCAGATTGACCTGGAAAATCTTTGCCGGCTCAATGCCGTGCAACGCGGCAAAGGCATCGATTTTCTCTGCCAGCAATGGAATCTCTTCCAGCCGGTTGGCAATGATGAATGTCTCCCTGCGTTCCATCAATAATCTCCGCTGGCTGATTCAGCGCGCCTCCTTAACCGTCTTGATTTATCCGGCTTTACTGATAAGCCAAATTAACCTTTAATAACATTAGTTACAAATTTTGCAATATTGCATATAGTTTCGTGATAGAACAAGACTGGCTAGCAAAAAGCTGCGGCTCCAAACACTGAGGGAATGGATGACATCATGCTGGAAATCAAAAGTGAATGCACCGACAACGTTTTGATCATTGCGCCGGCCGGCCGCCTGGATGGCATCACCTCCAGGGATTTTTCCGAAAAAATCATCGGCCTGATCGATGAGCTGAGCCGCCTGGTCGTACTCGATCTTGCCGACCTCAACTACATCAGCTCTGAAGGTTTGCGCGTCATTCTCACCGCCGCCAAAAAAGCCAAGGCAGAGGGTGGCGCGCTGACATTGTGCTCGCCGCAACAGTCGGTGCATGAGGTGCTGACCATCAGCGGCTTTGCCCCCATGCTGGGCGTGTATGCCAGCGTCGATGAAGCAGTCGGCGTGGTCAAGCCCTGAGACCCTCGCCCTCCTGAGCGAGCCGAATCATGGGGCTGATGGACATACTCAAGCACAGTCCGATCGCGATCCGCGTGATGCGGGTCTCGGACAAGCTCATTATCTACGCCAACGAGCGCTATCTCGAAATCTTCGAAGTCGGCGAAGAAGACATGCAGACGCTGACGCCCTTCATGGTCTATCAGCGCCGCGAGGATTTCGAGGCGATCAGCCAGCGTCTGGCCGCGCAGGAAAGCATCGTCGACGAAACGCTGGCAATGAAAACCCTCAAGGGCCGCCATATTCAGGTGCTGGGTTCGTTTCACCATCTGATGTACGAGGGCGAGGAAGTGGTGGTCGCCTGGTTCTACGATGTCTCCGCCACGCATTCGCGCCATGCTTTCCTGCTCTCGCAATCCCCCTCCGTCATCTACAGTTACAACGCCACCGATTTCAAACCCACCTTCATCAGCCAGAACATCGGGCAGCTCATGGGCTATCTGCCCGAGGACTACCTGCACGACAAGGATTTCTGGGCGAACAATGTGCATCCCGATGACTTCGAAACGGTGAGCAAGGCGCTGGACACGCTTTGGCACAAACGCAGGGGGGCGATCGAGTACCGTTTCCGTCTGAAGAACGGCGAATACATCTGGGTCAATGACGATATCAAGATCGTCGATGGCGACGACGGCCATCCGGTAGAAGTGATCGGCGCCTGGAGCGACATCACCAACCGCAAGCAGGCCGAACTCAAGGCACAGGAGGCGAAGCAGCGTGAAATGCTGGCCGAGGAAGCGACGCGCATGAAAAGCGAATTTCTCGCCAACATGAGCCATGAAATCCGCACGCCGATGAACGCCATCATCGGCATGTCGCACCTGGCGCTGAAAACTGACCTGTCGCCGCGCCAGTACGACTACATCAGCAAGATTCAGCAGGCCGGCAAACACCTGCTCGGCATCATCAACGACATTCTGGATTTCTCCAAGATCGAGGCCAACAAGCTCACTATCGAGCACGTCAGCTTCGACATCGAGGAAGTCATGAACAACGTCGCCAATCTGATCGGCGAGAAATCGGCGGACAAGGGGCTGGAGCTGCTGTTCGACGTCGAACCCGATATCCCGCAACTACTGATCGGCGACCCGCTGCGCCTGTCGCAGATCCTGATCAATTACTCGAACAACGCCGTCAAGTTCACCGAGCGCGGAGAGATTCTGATCGCGGTCAGGCTACTGGAAAAAACCAGCGATGAGGTCATGCTGAAATTCGAGGTGATCGACTCCGGCATCGGGCTCACGCCCGAGCAAAAGAACCGGCTGTTTCAATCCTTTCAGCAGGCCGATGCCTCCACCACCAGAAAATTCGGCGGCACCGGCCTCGGCCTTGCCATCGCCAAAAGCCTCGCCAACCTGATGGGCGGCGACGTCGGCGTCGAAAGCGAATACGGACATGGCAGCAATTTCTGGTTCACCGCCCGTTTCGGCATCGACAACAGCAAACCGTCACGCATTTTCAGGCGCCAGGATTTCGAGAAAAAACGCGCGCTGGTGATTGACGACAGCGAGAACGCGCGCAAGATTCTGCATGAGATGCTAACCGGAATGTCGCTCGAAGTGGTCACCGCGGCCTCCGCCGAAGATGGCCTGGATAGCGTCATGCTGGGATTCAGCGAAGACCGCCCGTTCGACCTCGTGCTGGTCGACTGGCACATGCCGCCGGGCATGAACGGCATCGAATTCGCCAGGGCACTGAAGCAACTGCCGTTCTCGCCGCCGCATCTGATCATGGTCACCGCCCATTCCAAGGAAAACGTGCTGGATGAAGCCATGCGCGCCGGGCTCGAATATGTGCTGGTGAAACCGGTCAGCCCGTCGCTGTTGTTCGAAACCGTGTTGCGCACGTTCAACGTCGAGACCGACACGGTGAAGAAAACCGACCATCGGGGGGCGCCACATGCCAAGCCCGATCTCTCATCCATCGTCGGCAGCCGCATCCTGCTGGCGGAAGACAACCTGTTCAATCAGCAGGTCGCCAGCGAAATCCTGCAGGATGAAGGCTTTGTCATCGAAATTGCCGGCAACGGTCAGGAAGCCCTCGAAAT
>DIVE01000121.1:0-691 GCA_002423265.1 Methylophilaceae bacterium UBA6140
TTTACTATCTTAACTCAAAGCGTCAGAGAGACTCCGGACCAATGGGAAAGCACTATTTAAACAGCCTTTTTTCACCAAAGTCCGTCGCGATTTTCGGGGCCAGCAATCGTGCCGATGCGGTCGGTCAGATCGTCTTCAAGAATATGCTCGGCAGCGGCTTCAAGGGCGCGCTCTATCCGGTCAATCCAAAACACGCCGAGATACAAGGCGTCAAAGCTTATGCCGGCATCGCCGATATCCGCGAGCCGGTCGAGTTGGCAGTGATTGCGACCCCGCCGGAAACCGTACCCGACATCATGGAATCCTGCGGCCTGCACGGCGTCAAGGCGGCTGTCATTATCACCGCAGGCTTCAGCGAAACCGGCGCCCAGGGCACGGCGCTGGAACAAAAGCTGCTGGAAACCGCCCGCCGCTACAATATCCGTCTGATCGGGCCCAACTGTCTCGGCCTCATGCGCCCGTCGATCGGACTCAACGCCACCTTCAACAAGGGCAACGCCAATAGCGGCAACATTGCCTTCGTCTCGCAATCGGGCGCCTTGTGTACGGCGATTCTGGATTGGGCGCAGGCCAACGATGTCGGCTTCTCCAGCGTGGTCTCGATGGGCTCTTCGACCGATGTCGATTTCGGCGAAATTCTCGATTATCTGGTTTCAGACCCCAACACGCACAGCATCCTGATGTACATCGA
>DIVE01000121.1:723-4699 GCA_002423265.1 Methylophilaceae bacterium UBA6140
GTTTTCGATGCTGCCGTCAGCCGCGTCGGCGTCGTGCGCGTGCAAACCATCACTCAACTGTTTACCGCCGCCAAAGCGCTTTCCTGCGGGTTTCATCCGGTCGGTAACCGGCTCGCCATCGTCACCAACGGCGGCGGCCCCGGTGTCATGGCAACCGACCGCGCTGCCGATCTCGGCGTCAGCATGGCGGAGCTGTCCGCAGCCACCATCGAAACCCTGAACCAGCATCTGCCGGCCAACTGGTCGCACGGCAACCCGGTCGACATCATCGGCGACGCTTCGGCCGAGCGTTACCATCACGCCGTCGAAGCCTGCCTGCAAGACGATAACGTCGACGGCGTGCTCGCCATCCTGACGCCGCAGGCCATGACCAAACCGCTGGAATCGGCACAGGTCGTGATCGACCTCGCCAACACGCACAGCAAACCGCTGCTGACCTGCTGGATGGGTGAAACCCAGGTCGAGAAAGCGCGCAATGCCTTCACCAAAGCCAAAAAGCCGCATTTCCGCACGCCGGAACCGGCGGTTGAAGTATTCGCCCACCTTTCCGCCTACTATCGCAACCAGCGACTGCTGATGCAGATGCCGGGACCGCTTTCGAGTCATATCGAACCCGATATCGAAGGCGCACGGCTGATTATCGAGGGCGCGATGCAGGAGCACAGAAAAGTGCTGAGCGAGATGGAATCGAAAGCCCTGCTTGCCGCTTTTCACATTCCGGTCGCCAAGACCATGGTCGCGCACTCGCCCAACGAAGCGCTGCTGATCGCGCAGCAGCTCGGCATGCCGGTGGCGATGAAAGTCAATTCGCGCGAGATCACCCACAAGAGCGATGTCGGCGGCGTTCTGCTCAACCTCAACAGCGCGCATGAAGTCCGCAGCGGCTACCAGCATATTCAGGAGAACATCCAGCGCCACTTGCCGGAAGCGGTGATGGATGGCGTTTCGATCGAGCCCATGGTGGTCAAGCCGAACGGTCGCGAGCTGATGATAGGCGTCACCTCAGACCCGATCTTCGGCCCGGTCATCACCTTCGGCGCCGGTGGCACCATGGTCGAGATCATGGCAGATCGTGCCGTGGCGTTACCGCCGCTCAACCATTTTCTGGTACAGGATCTGATCCAGCGTACCCACGTTGCGAGAATGCTGGGCGAGTTCAGAGGCATGGCAGCGGCTGACATGAGCGCACTGGAAAACATTCTGCTGCGCGTGTCGGAAATGGTCTGCGAACTGCCGCTTTTGAAGGAAATGGACATCAACCCGCTGATTCTGGACGAACACGGCGCACTGGCAGCCGATGCGCGCGTGGTGGTCGAATACCGGCAACCGACAGCCGACCATTACAGCCACATGGCGATCCACCCCTACCCCACGCAGCTCATCAGCCACTGGCAGCTGGCGGACGGCACCGACATCACCATACGGCCGATCCGGCCGGAGGATGCCGAACTGGTGCAGAATTTCGTGCGCGCGCTGTCGGAAGAAGCGCGTTACTTCAGATTCATGAACAGCATGCATGAGCTGACCGAAAGCATGCTGGTACGCTTTACCCAGATCGACTACAGCAAGGAAATCGCGCTGGTCGCCGTGACCTGTGAAGCGCCGGAAACCGAGCTCGGCGTCGCCCGCTTCGCCATCAACCCGGACGGTGAATCCTGCGAATTCGCCATCGTCGTCGCCGACCGCATGGCCGGCAAGGGGCTCGGCCAAAAGCTGATGGTCTCGCTAATGGAAGCAGCACGCTCCAAGGGGCTGAAAAGCATAGAGGGCGAAGTGCTGAACAACAACCACAACATGCTGAAACTGACCAAGCGGCTCGGCTTCAGCCACAAGGTCAGCGAGGAAGATCACGCCATCATCAAGGTCAGCCTGACCTTGTAACAGCGGTTCAGGAAGAGCTATCCACCCGCAGCAGCAAGTAGTCGGTACCGTGGTACTGCAGATGCTTGACCTCTTTCGCCATGCCGCGCAACAAACGCAACGAAAACTCGCTCTCGGCGTTGGCCTCACCGACATCGGAAAGCGCCTGCAATGCCGACTCGGCGTTGGTGTTCGACGGCGTCGAGACGTACTCGATCTCGGCCTCGTTGCCGATCTGGCTCAGTTTGACGTGCAACTGCGCGGGCTTTTCACCGTTCTTCGATTTCTCCTTGTTCTCAAGCAGAAACAGAAGCGCTTCCTCGGCGATCAGCATCAAACGGTTCTCGGCTTTCTGATCCCAGGCCAGGCGCTTGCAGAAAGTCTGCACCAGCGGCCTGAGTTCCAACAGGCTGGAGACATTAAGCGGCACGCTGGCCCGGTCGCGGGAGCGCTTTCTGAACGACAACAACAGCATGACGACGATGGCCGTCAGGCCGCCGGAAGTGGTGCCGTTGGAGAGAAAGAGCTTGGCCCATTCCGGCATCATTTCGTTGTAGAGAAACTCGCCCTGAAAGCCGACCCCGACCCAGAAGCCGAGGCAGACCGCAATGCCGACCTCGAAGGTCATGACCTCTTCGTTGACCATGCGCAGGCCGTGACCGAACAGCAGCACCAGAATCATCAGGATATAAGCCCCGGCCACCGGACTCGGCATGCTGGAGACGATGGCGCAGATCTTGGGTGAAAACGCCAGCAGGATAAAGAACAGACCACCCCACCAGCCGATGCGCCGGGCGGCGACGCCGGTCAGTTCCATGACGCCGACGCTCATCGAGTAGACCGTGTTCGGCACTGTGCCGAGTGCGCCGGCGATGAAACTGCCGAGGCCGTCGGCGTTGATCGCGCCCTGCACGGAGCGGAAATCGATCGGTCGCGGCTTGCGGTAAGAGGTGCGCTGTACGGCAATACCGTCGGCATAGGTCTCGATACAGCCGACCATGGTGATCAGAATGAAGGCCGGCAACAGCGCCCAGAACGCGTGGTCGAATTCCAGCGACAGGCCGGGCCAGCCCACCTGCGGCAGGCCGATCCAGGGCGCTGCCGCTACCGCAGACGCATCGACCATACCGTAGGCCGCAGCCACCGACGAGCCGACGACGACGCCGATCAGCGGCGCCCACAGGCGGATCATTTTCCTACCGAACAACGAAATCAGCACGATCGGCAGCAAGGTTGCAAGAAAGACAATGGGGACGGAGCTGGTGCCGACAAACGGGTCAGGCACTTTTTTCAGCATCTTCCACACCACGGGAGCGACGCTGAGCGCCATCAACATCAGCACGGTACCGCCGACAGCGGGCGTCAGCACCTTGCGCAGGGCGCCCATTTTGGCGGTAAACAGAAAAGCCGACAGCGAGGCGACGCAGACCAGCGTCGCCAGCAGCGGCACACCCCCGCTCTCGACGGCAGATACGGCGACCGAAACAAAGGCGACGTTAGAGCCGACAAACAGCACGAAACCGCCGCCGATAATGCCGATGCGGCTGACCTGCAGCCAGCTCGACAACCCGCAGGCCAGCAGCGCAGCGAACACCAGCCAGCTGGTAGTGCCGGCATCGAGGCCGGCTGCCCGCGACACCACCAGCGGCGTGATCATGATACCGGTGACTATGAGTACGGCGATCTGAGCGCCCAGCCCGGCGGACAGCAGATGCGACGGTTTTTCGTGCGGCTCGTAACGAACATGACCTTCAGCAGACATTCCGGACTCCCCTTGGGTTAACCATCACCGAAGCCGCCCGATACAGGCCGCCGACGGCTGGATGCAATGACGAAAATAATGCCCAATTACGCGTTCATGCGCGCTCAAAAAAACTCACAGACGTTTGGTCATCTGCAATTTGTTATAGCCATCCTGCCTGCGGTAATCGAGCGCGTCCATCATCGTCCGCATGAAATGCAGCCCCAGACCGCCCACCTTGCGCTCCTCGACCGTGGCGTCAAGCTCCACCTCGGGCGCTTCCAGTATCGGATTGAACGCCTGGCCGTCATCGACAATGGTGACGATCAGCTGCCCCTGCTGCAACTCCAGCGTGACTTCGATCCGGTGCTCGCC
>DIVE01000117.1:0-1786 GCA_002423265.1 Methylophilaceae bacterium UBA6140
TTTGCGCCTGGGATTCATGGCAGCAGAGCGCAGCGGACGATGCGCGTCTGCATTTCGTCAGTTGCGAGAAACATCCGCTCAGCCCTGCAGACCTTGAAACCGCCTTGCGTATGTGGCCGTCCCTTGCCCCGCTTGCAGCACAACTATGCGCACAGTATCGCCATCTCTGTGCAGGCGTGCACCGGCTCACGTTCGCACAAGGGCGCGTCGTCCTCACCTTGCTGATCGGCGACGCCGGCACCATGCTGGTGCAGCTCTCGGCGAATGTGGACGCCTGGTTTCTCGACGGTTTCGCGCCGTCCAGAAACCCGGAAATGTGGCAGCCGGAACTCTTTACGCAAATGGCACGCCTATCGCACGAAGACACCACGTTTGCTACCTTCACCAGTGCCGGTGCCGTCCGCCGCGGTCTCGAACAGGCCGGGTTCCGGGTCGAAAAAGTCGCCGGCTTCGGGCGCAAGCGCGAGATGCTGTGCGGCCAATATCAAGCTGAAGAAAAAACGCACGCGCAACTACGTCAGGCCGGGCGCAGTGCGATCGTGATCGGCGGCGGCATCGCCGGTTGTGCCAGTAGCCATGCGCTGGCGCAGCGCGGCTGGCAGGTCAGCCTGATCGAACGCCATGACAGCGTCGCCGCCGAAGCCTCCGGCAACCCGGCCGGAATGCTGTATCCACGGCTGGCCATGCAGCCGACCACCATGAGCCGGCTGGCGCTGAGCGGCTTTCTCTACAGCATGCGTCTGATCGAGGCGCTGGATTTACCTGCCGGCAGTTTCGACGCCTGCGGCCTGTTGCAACTTTCATTTGACCGGCGCGAAGCTGAGCGCAACCATGCCATCGCCAGACTGGGGCTGCCCGCAGACCTCCTGCGATGGGTGGAGGCTGCAGAAGCGAGCCGCATCGCCGGAATCACACTCAATCATGATGCGATGCATTTCCCGCATGCGGGCTGGGTGAAACCCGCCGGCCTGTGCCGGGCGCTGAGCGCGCACAGCGGCATCACGCGCAGAATGGCAAAGGAAGCCATCCGCATCGAAAAATGCCATGACATCTGGCAAGTGCTGGATGAAAACGGGCCGATCGACGAAGCGCCGGTACTGATTATCGCCGGTGCCAACCAGAGCGTGCGTTTTAGCCAGACTGCACATCTGCCGCTACAGCCGGTGCGCGGCCAGATTACGGTGATGCCGGCCTCGGAAGCGAGCCAGCGGCTGCGCAGCGTCATCTGCACCGACGGCTATGTCAGTCCGGCCATTGATGGCTGGCACTGCATGGGTGCGACGTTCACGCCGGATGACAGCGCGCTGGACATTCGCGCCGGCGACCACGCGGCCAACCTGGCCATGCTGCAACGGATTTCGCCCGAACTGGCCGCACATCTCGACCGGCAACACCCGGAAACCGGCCTGCAGGGACGCGCCGCGCTGCGTTCGGCAACGCCGGACTACCTGCCGCTGACAGGCGAACTGATGGCGGCCGGCGATTTGCTGCGGGCACCGCCCAGACACTACAGCAAATCACCTGCGTTACCCTGGCTTTCCGGGCTCTACATCAACAGCGGCCACGGCTCCAAAGGCATCACGCAGGCGCCGCTCTGTGCCGAATTGCTGGCGTCTGCCATCTGCGGCGAACCCTTGCCGCTGGAGAACGATATCGTCGCCGCACTTGACCCCAACCGCTTTTTGCTGCGAAAGTCAGGGCTCAAGCACCTGATTCGCGGCCTCGCCTGACCCCCTGCAATGACAAGCACATCACTGTTTCAAACCGCACTTGATCACCACCGCAA
>DIVE01000117.1:1837-3494 GCA_002423265.1 Methylophilaceae bacterium UBA6140
AACTTGCGCCCGCCAATCCCGATTTTCTGAACAACTACGGTGCGGCACTGCGTGCCGGCGGCCAGACCGAAAAAGCAGCGGCCTGCTACCGGCAGGCCCTGAAAATCGCACCCAGGGATCTCGACCTGCAAAACAACCTCGGCAATGCCTGCCTCGAACTGCGCCGCTTCGATGAAGCTGCCGCCTGTTATCGCAATCTGCTCAAAGTGCTGCCCGGCAATCAGGATGTGCGTGCCGCGCTGTTACATGCGCTGCAGGCCGGCGGTTTCGAGCACCACGCCCAGGGCCGGTTTGCTGCGGCCGAGGCGGCTTACGCCGAAGCCGTTGCGCTCAACCCGGCCGATGGTGCGCTGTACTACAACCTCGGCAACGCCCAACGCGAACTGGGCAGGCCGGAAGCAGCGCTGAAAAGCTACCGGCAGGCATTGAGCCTGCTGCCGGATGATGCCGATGTACACAACAATCTCGGCAACGTGCTGCGTGAAACCGGCCAGCTGCAGGAGGCCATCGCGGCTTACAGAACAGCGCTGGCGCTGAATCCGGCCCTGCATCACGCCCGCGCGCATCTGGTGCACCAGATGCAGCATGCCTGCGACTGGGCCGGGCTCGATGATGAAATCGGCCGGATACGCCAGTGGGTCAAAACCGTACCGCAGGCACAGGTGTCGCCTTTTGCCTTTCTTGCCATGCCGGGCACCACTGCAGCTGAACAGAAACAGTGCGCCAGCCACTGGGTGGAAAACCGTATTGCGCCCTTGCTGCCGCAGCGGCTTCCCGCAGATTTCAGCCGCAATCTGCAGCATAAAAAACTGCGCGTCGGCTATCTGTCGAGCGATTTCCGCCTGCACCCGCTGGCTTTCCTGATCACCGAACTGATCGAGCTGCATGACCGCAAGCAGTTCGAGATTGTCGCCTACTCCGCTGCGCAGGACGACAAGACGCCGGAACGCAAGCGCCTGGAAAAAGCCTTCGACCGCTTCGTCGATATCCGCAGCCTGTCCACGACCGATGCCGCCCGGCGCATCTGGCAGGACGAGATCGACATTCTGGTCGATCTCACCGGCTTCACCCACACCAGCCGCAGCGCAGTCGCCGCCCTGCGCCCGGCACCGCTCTGCATCAACTGGCTCGGCTTTCCCGGCACCATGGGGCACCTGCCTGCGTCAGGCGGACAGCCCGCACGACCTTTGTTCGACTACCTGCTGACCGATGACTTCATCACGCCGTCTTCTGCCGCCGTCGACTATGCCGAAACGCTGCTGCCGTTACCGCTCTGCTATCAGCCCAACGACCGCAAGCGTCCGGTCGGCAAGCCTGTCAGCCGTGCTTCGCAGGGCTTGCCGGATGACGCATTCGTGTTCTGCTGTTTCAACCAGACCTTCAAGATTCTGCCGGCCATGTTCGACATCTGGATGCGGCTGCTGCAAGCCAGACCCGGCAGCGTGCTGTGGCTGCTGGAATGCAACCCCCTCGCCCGCGCCAATCTGCAACGCGAAGCCGAAAAGCGCGGTATCGATGCCAAGCGGTTGGTCTTTGCCGCACGGGTGCCGATCGCGCAGCATCTGGCACGTCACGCGCTGGCCGATCTGTTTCTCGATACCTTGCCCTACAACGCCCACACCACCGCCAGCGACGCCTTGTGGATGGGGTTGCCGCT
>DIVE01000117.1:3531-5525 GCA_002423265.1 Methylophilaceae bacterium UBA6140
GGAAATCGACCGCATCAAACAGCAATTGGCTGGCTTCAGGAACACTGCGCCGCTATTCGATACCGCACGCTTTGGCAGAGACCTCGAACAACGCTATCTGCATGCATGGCAGCGTTTCGTGGAGCAAACCGGTACCTGCTAAAGCCGGGCACCTTGTGCTAAAGTTAGGCGACAACTGAACGGTACTATTGGCAAACTGAAACACTGGCAAAAACCCGGCCAGAACAAAGACAAGAGAACATTATGGCGGCCATCGACATCACCCCCGCGCTCAAATTCATGGTTGAAAAAAGCGCTTCCGACCTCTTTTTCAGCACCGGCACCGCGATTCATATCGGCATCGAAGGCGACACCAGGCCGATCAACAATCAAGTCATGGCACCCGGCATGGTGAAGCAGATCGCCTACGCGCTGATGAGCGAAGAGCAGATCAGGGAGTTCGAGGCGCAATTCGAGATGAACTTTGCGATCAGCAAGGAAAAGGTCGGCCGCTTTCGTGTCAACGTCTTCCTTCAGCGCGGCGAAGTCGGTATGGTCATCCGCCACATCAAGACCGACATTCCCTCTTTCGAGACACTGGGCATTCCGGCCATTCTGAAAGAGCTGATCATGCGCAAGCGCGGCCTGATACTGGTGGTCGGTGCCACCGGCTCCGGCAAATCCACCACGCTGGCCTCGATGATCGATTACCGCAACACCAATGCGCACGGCCATATCGTCACCATCGAAGATCCGATCGAATTCATTCATCCGCACAAGAAATCCGTGGTCGATCAACGTGAAGTCGGCATCGATACCCATTCTTTCGACCATGCCCTGAAAAATGCCATGCGCCAGGCACCGAACGTGATTCTGATCGGCGAAATCCGCGACATGGACGGCATGAAACAGGCCATGGCCTACGCCGAAACCGGCCACCTGTGTCTGGCGACGCTGCATGCCAACAACGCCAATCAAGCGCTGGAGCGCATCATCTCCTTCTTCCCGCAAGATGCGCAGGCAGGCCTGTTACTCGGCGTATCACTCAATCTCGTGGCCATCGTCGCCCAGCGGCTGATTCCGGGCAAGACGGCGAAGCGCGTCGCCGCAATGGAAGTCATGATCAACACGCCGTACATCGCCGAGCTGATCCAGAAGCAGAAAACCGAAGAAATCAAGGAAATCATGAGCCAGAACACTGATATCGGCATGAGCACTTTCGACCAGTCGCTGTTCGAACTCTACAAGGCGGGACGTATCGATCAGGACAACGCACTCAATTATGCCGATTCGCGTAACGATCTCTCGCTCAAGATGCGCATCAGCGCCGAGTCGGAGAAGGATGCCGGCGATTTCGGCAGCCTGCCCTCGCTCGACGATCACTAAGCTCCGTCAGTAAAAGATTTTCGACATGAATTGAATCTGTTCTTGTCCAACTTGTCCCAATTGGTAGAAGTCGCTATTACACTCGATCTCAAGCAAGGGAAAACCCCCGAGCAAAATCCACCTCATCAAGAAAGGGACTCTATGAAAAACTCCATCAAAATCATCGCCATCAGTACCGCACTGGCACTCGGTGGCTGCGCCAACATGTCTGAAACACAAAAAGGTACGGCCAAGGGTGCTGCCATCGGCGCTACGGCCGGTGCCGTAGTCGGGGCTATTGCTGACGGCGGCAAGGGTGCTGCCATCGGCGCCGGCGTTGGCGCCATCGGCGGCGCGATTGCCGGCAATGTCTGGTCGAAGCGCATGGAAGAACAGAAGCAGCAGATGGAAGAAGCTACCGCCGGCACCGGCGTGGCAGTGACGCAAACCGAGGATAACCGGCTGAAGCTGGAAATCCCCAGCGACATTTCCTTCGATACCGGCAAGGCCGACATCAAGCCTAACTTCCGTCCGATTCTGGACAAGTTCGCGCAAAGTCTGGTCGCCAACCCGGCCACGACCGTGCTGATCGTCGGCCACACCGACAGCACCGGCACCGATGCCATCAACAACCCGCTGTCAGTCAACCG
>DIVE01000117.1:5554-16602 GCA_002423265.1 Methylophilaceae bacterium UBA6140
AATCGCGCCAAGAACCGCCGCGTCGAGATTTTCGTGGCAGAACCGGCGCCCGCCAACTAATAGTTTCAGTACCTGAAACGCAAACCGGCATGGCGTATCTCCGTCATGCCGGTTTTTTTAACCGTCAAATTTTTTCAGACAACCCCGATGCCTCACGCAACCGGATCAACCGGCATGCGCGTGCTGGCTGTCTTCCACCCGCGCGGCGTAAATTGCGGCAATCACAATCAGGCTGCCGCCCAGCCACTCCCGCAACGACATCGCTTCATTTGCCCAATAGTAAGAGGCTACAGCCGCCACCACCAGCTCAAACAGAAAAATTACCGATGCCCGCGTCACCGGAATCTGGGTGATGCCGTACTGCACCAGAAAGGTTGCCGCCATCAGCAACAGCGCAATCAGCCCCATGATCAGCCAGTTGGCCAGGGTAAAGACTTCGGGCGTTGGAAACGGCGCGGACGTAAATGGAATCGTTGCGGCTGCAACGGCAATGACACCGAACCACACAGCCATCGATTTGGTGCGCAGGCTTAAATGTGTGGAGCGCCGGGTGATGACGTTGGTCAGCGCAAAGCCGATGCCGGAAGACAGTGCCAGCCACTCGGCCTGATTGCGCGGCGCCGGCAGCGCATCCGGCTGCCACAGCATGATCCAGGCGCCGATCAGCGAAATCACGATCACCACCAGCCCCTTCCAGCCGGAACGCTCTTTCAGCCAGAAATGGGCAAGTATCAACGTCCATAACGGTGACAGATAGAACAGCAACATCACCCGCATGACTTCGCCGTCGATCACCGCCAGCACGTAGGTCAGATTGGTCCAGCCGGCCGCCAGTGCCAGCCAGTACGCGCTCTGCGGCAAATCGCGCAAACGGCGCCAATGCCGGGCAAAGAGCAGCATGCCGAGCAACGCGGCAATCGAGTACGTGTAAAGACTGGAAGCAACGCCGGAGATACCTGCCTCCTGCATCAACCTGTACGGGTACCAGATGACGCCCCAGGCGGCGGCGCCGAACAGAAGGCCGAATACGGCCAGATGGTGTTGCTTGCTTCGCATCAGATACCCGTGAGCTGAGGTCAAAGGCGAATTTTAGCTTGCCCCGCATCAACAAGCGATTATCTTGCATCAGATATGCAAGTCAGCATTCGCGGGTATCTTCCATTACATGGATGATGTAATTTGTTAAAGATGCCGAATCGGTATTCATGCGCGCATGAATCTGTTCCAGCACGACTCTTCTTGCGTCGATAGGCAGGCCATAAATCAGATCGATCAGCGTGCCGTCAATAGGCCCGGCCGTTGAACCGCTACCTTCAAGAACTCTTTTGCTCACCTCGATCTGCGGCCGGCCATGAGCAAGCGCATAAGCCAATGAATAATCATTCATCTGCTTGCCCGCTCCCCAGTCGGGATGAACGAAAACCGGATGCAATGCGCCGGATGTTATCCGCACCTCAGTCAGCCCCAGTCTTGCCGCCATTCTCCCGGAAAATGTATGCCGAAGCGCAGTTGCATCGTCTTCACCCTCCAGGCGGTGGGCTTCGTACTGTTCACGATTCGTTGTCAAGCGACCATGACCGGCGAAGTTTTCGCTGATTGCCCGGATGTCATCGCCGTTATCAATGAATTTTTTTACTGCGGATAGAAACAACTCTGTCCCGCTGCCGTATGTCTGCCTGTCACCCACCGCATAGATCGTGGATGAGTATTGTCCATCTCTGTATTTGGCCTCGATGCCGGTTTGGCGTGAAGGATCGATACTATAGTAAATCCAGGAATTTCCGTGATGGCTGTGATACTGCATCCAGGCGGAAAAATCACGCATCGGCTTGAGCGGCGGCGGTACTATTCCTTCTCCAAGCAGCGTGCTGTAAATTTCCGGCTGCCATGTGCGCGGAGAACTTTCGTGTTGCGGATTCTCTTTTGGTACAGCCATTAATACGGATTGATCAATCTTGCTTTCAAGATATTCTTGCGTGACTGGCAATTTTTCCGGCAGCAGCAATGGCAAACTGGTGCTTTGTAACTGTGCGGCTGGCGAAGAGAAATTTTCAAGAGGCTTGCCGGACAATTCTGCCGGTACAGCCTTGACACCCATGAATCGGCTGCCGGCATCGCGCACAAACCCGACACCCGACTCGATTGCCTTGGCAAAGGCTCTTGATTGGGCAATACCTGCCATGTTGAGTGTATCTTCGGCAACCATACGGCCCAGCGCCTGCATGCGTGACGCTGCAGGAAGTTCATAAATATCAGCCAGTCGCCGCCGTTCAGTATCCGTATACAAATGCGTTGTGTGTTGCGCCAACGATGATGCCGAGTGCAGCATGCCGCCCGTGATGCTGCTGATGATGGCATGTGCAGTCTGCGCCGTGCGCAGATTATCCCAGCCGTGGTGCAGCCACTCGTGCGCGATCACATCGGATAATGCATGTTGTCGGTTGAAGTCGGCGCGGTAGCGAATTTTCGTACCAAGCTCCCGTGCGTACTGGTCTGCCGCTTGCACAAGATCACTCGCCGATGGCAGGCGTTCAACGGCATCAAGTATTGCTCGCTTGGCGCCGTGAAAAGCATCGACTGGACCGGGCGCACCGGTGACACTGCGTATCAGATCGAATGGACGAGTGGCAAGCAGGTAGGATGGCACTGAGCTATCGCGCAGCACTGCAGCATAGTTTCCAGCTAACAGGTCAACCAACCTGCCTTTCTCAGCAGATGAGCCGGCAGCATGGAAAGCATTCCACGTGTCCAGCAATTTCTGCATGGATGTTGGCTCATGAAGCAGAAGCGCACGGCTTTCTTTCGCGGTCGTATGATGGGTTGTCATCGAGCTTTCTCATTGAAGTTCGTTCAACATATGCGAACAGGATGTTGAGACTTCATCGGAAAACCGCATCATGCGGGGTTAATATTCAATCAACAAAGCGGCATGCTGCAGATGCCATGGCCCTTGTCACTCAAAGCATCTGTTTGCCACAAGACTTCATGACATGGAACGTTGTTGTTTTGAAGTCTGCCGCCTCATTTATAATGGCGACATGAACCCGAACCTGAACAAACTCCAGCCCTACCCGTTTCAACGCCTGCGCGATCTCTTTACAGGCATCACTCCCAACCCGGATTACAAGCCGATCAATCTGTCGATCGGCGAGCCCAAGCATGCGACGCCCGCCCTGATCAAGGAAGCGTTGGTCAACAATCTTGCCGGACTTGCAAATTATCCCACTACAGCCGGCATTCCCGCCCTGCGCGAAGCGATTTCTGCATGGCTGGCCCGACGTTACGGCATTCCGGCACCGGATGCGGGAAAAGAGGTCGTGCCGGTCAACGGTAGCCGCGAAGCCTTGTTCGCCTTTGCCCAGGCCGTCATCGACAGCAGCCATCCGCTGCCTGTCGTGATCTCGCCCAATCCGTTCTATCAGATATACGAAGGCGCGGCGTTTCTCGCCGGGACCGAGCCCTATTTCCTCAACACCCTGCCGGAAAACGATTTCGCCATGGATTTCAACAGCGTGCCCGAAGCTGTGCTGCAACGCACGCAGCTGGTCTATCTGTGCTCGCCGGGCAATCCTTCCGGCAAGATCATGTCGCTGGACCAGTGGAAGCGGGTGTTCGAACTTTCAGACCGTTACGGCTTTATCATCGCTGCCGATGAGTGTTACTCCGAAATTTATTTTGATGAGGCCAACCCGCCGCTGGGCGCGCTGCAGGCCGCACACAGACTGGGCCGCGATTACACGCGGCTGGTGGTGTTCAGCTCGCTTTCCAAGCGTTCCAACGTGCCGGGCATGCGCTCCGGCTTTGTCGCCGGCGATGCCGGGATCCTGGAGAAATTCCTGCTCTATCGCACCTATCACGGCTGTGCCATGAGCCCGGCGGTGCAGCACGCCAGCATCGCCGCCTGGCAGGACGAAACCCATGTCATCGAGAACCGCCGTCTGTATACGCAGAAATTCCAGGCGGTAACGCCGCTATTGCAGGATGAACTGGAGGTGAAAATCCCGGACGGCGCTTTTTATCTTTGGGGCCGCACACCGATGCCGGATACCGAATTTGCCGTCAGGCTGTACCGGGATTTCAACGTTACGGTATTGCCCGGCAGCTACCTTGCGCGCGAAGCGCATGGCGTCAATCCGGGCCGGGATTTCGTGCGACTGGCCCTTGTGGCATCGCTGGAGGNNTCAATTAATAAACAATACTCAAGCGCCACCCAGATCAAGCGAGCCAGGCCTTGATGTATTCGCAGAGCCTGCTGTTCAGATCGCTCTCCAGGCAATTGAAGCACACCGTATCGTCCATGCCGCGCAACCATGTCAGCTGGCGTTTCGCCAGTTGGCGGGTGGCTGCAATACCCTTCTCACGCAACTCATCCAGCCCGATTTCGCCATCCAGATACTGCCAGGCCTGACGATAGCCGACGCAACGCATCGAAGGCAGCTCCGCATGCAGCGCCGGGTATTTGCTGCGTAGCGCGATCACCTCATCGACCAGCCCCGCCGCCAGCATCTGCTCGAAGCGCACAGCGATGCGCTGATGCAGCACGCTGCGGTCGGATGGCACCAGCGCCAGCTTCAGCAAGCGGTAAGGCAATTGCGCGGATTGCTGTTCCGCAAAAATCTGCGTCATCGTTTTGCCTGTAATCGCATGTACTTCGAGCGCGCGCTGAATGCGCTGAGCGTCGGACGGCTGCAATCTGGCAGCAGTCACCGGGTCGATCTGTGCCAGTTTTGCATGCATGGCGGGCCAGCCGGCTTGTAGCGCCTCAGCGTCGAGCTGCGCCCTGATCTGCGGGTTAGCCTGCGGCAGCTCGCCCAAGCCGCCCTGCAAGGCGTTGAAATAGAGCATGGTGCCGCCGACCAGCAAGGGCACCTTGCCGCGCGCGGTGATTTCCGCCATCAGCTGCAGCGCATCGCTGCAAAAACGTGCGGCGGAATAGGCTTCAGTCGGGTCGATCACATCGATCAGGTGATGCGGCGCCAGCTTCAGCGTTGCCGCATCGGGCTTGGCGGTGCCGATATTCATATCGCGGTAGACCAGTGCCGAGTCAACGCTGATGAGCTCCACCGGCAGCTTCTGGTAAATCTCGACCGCAGCGCCGGTCTTGCCGCTGGCGGTGGGACCCATGAGGAAGATGGCAGGAGGCAGAATCTTGCCAGACATGCTTATTGTCCGCGCATGAACATCTTGTCCAGCTCGTTCATCGTCACCTGAAACCAGGTCGGACGGCCGTGATTGCACTGGCCGGAGCGCTCGGTGGCTTCCATGTCGCGCAGCAAGGCATTCATCTCGGGGATGGTGAGAATGCGGTTGGCACGCACGGCGGCGTGGCAGGCCATGGTGCCGAGCAGTTCGTTGCGGCGCTCGAGCAAGGCACGGCTGGCGCCGAATTCGCGCAGGTCGCGCAGTACGTCACGCGCCAGCGCGACGGCATCGGCGCCTTGCAGCATGGCCGGGATGCCGCGCACGGCCAGCGTATTGGGCGAAAGAATGGCAATATCGAAACCCAGATGACGCAGACTGCTGTCGGCCTGTGCGAGCTGTTCCTGCACAGTCGCGACTTCCAGCCTGTCGGCACCGAAGCTCACCGGCAACAGCAAAGGTTGCATGGCGACAATATCCCGGTCCAGCGCGTTTTTGAGCTTTTCGTACATGATGCGCTCGTGCGCGGCATGCATATCCACCACCACCATGCCCTGCCGGTTCTGCGCGAGTATGTAGATGCCATGCAACTGGCCGATGGCGAAGCCGAGCGGGTACTCGTCTGCGCTCTCACCCTGCGGGGTGCCGAGTGCTCCCGGGAGGGAAACGTCCGGTGTCAGCTGACCGGCAGCCTCCGGCCGTATACCGCCATAAAGCGTCTCGTAAAAGCCCTGTCGCTCGCCCGCCCGCAAATCCATGCTGGCTTGAAAGGCGGGATAAGCCGCCGGTGCGCCGGCTTGCGGCGTGAACGGATTGAATGCAGCCTGGCCGGCATTATTGACCGCATTCGTAACACCAGTCGGCACTGCCAGCATTTTGTGCAGCGCATGAAAAATGAAACGATGCACGGCCTGGCTATCGCGGAAACGCACTTCGGTCTTGCTTGGATGCACATTGACATCGACCAGCGCCGGATCGATTTCGAGAAACAGCACGAAAGCCGGGTGCCGCTCATGGTGCAACACGTCCTGATACGCCTGGCGGATGGCATGCGCAATCAGCTTGTCGCGCACGAAACGGCCATTGACAAACACATATTGCGTATCGCGGCTGTTGCGGTTGAAACTCGGTTTGGCTGCCATGCCCCACAGGCGCAGACCGGCAGCGGATTCATCCAGCGCCAGCGCCTCGTCGAAAAACTCGCGGCCCAGCACTTCGGCAAAACGTTTTTCCGCAGCAGCCGATGCATGGCGGCTGATTACGCGGCCATTGTGCTGCAGCACAAATGTCACATCGGGCCGCGACAACGCTGCACGCGTAAATGCTTCTTCACAGTGCCCGTATTCGGTCGCCTCGGTCTTGAGAAACTTGCGGCGGGCGGGCGTATTGAAGTAAAGGTCGGCAACCTCGACGATGGTGCCGCTATCGAGCGCCGCCGGTTCAATCGGAGAAATATCGCTGCCCTCGGAGCTGATGCGCCAGGCATATTTTTCCCCGCTGGCACGGCTCAGGAGCTGCGTGCGCGAAACCGAGGCGATACTGGCCAGCGCTTCGCCGCGAAAGCCGAGACTGTTCACCGCTTCGAGGTCTTCCAGCGTGGCGATCTTGCTGGTGGCGTGGCGTGTCAAGGCCAGCACCAGATCGTCCTGCATGATGCCGCGGCCGTTATCCGCCACGCGCAGCTGCTTGACGCCTCCCTGCAACAGGCTCACCTGCACTTCGCTGCTGCCCGCATCGAGGCTGTTCTCCAGCAACTCCTTCAAGGCCGAGGCCGGGCGTTCCACCACCTCGCCCGCGGCGATCTGACTGATGAGCTGGTCAGGCAATAGCCGAATGTTCGCCATGCCGCCCTACTCCGTCAGATCGACAGTTTCGAGATAATCCGGCACCTCAACTTCCCAGCCCAGGCGCTCTTCGATCCGGTGCCGCAACGCATCCGCCGCCACCGGCTCGCCGTGCGTGATGAAAGTGCGTTTGGGCGGCGTGGCAAAATGGCCGAGCCAATCCATGATCTCGCTGTAATCGGCATGTGCCGACAAATTGGAAATCTGGTCGATTTCGGCATTGATCGGCACATATTCACCGTGAATCTTCACACTCTCGGCGCCGGCCAGCATGTTGGCGCCACGGGTGCCGGCGGCCTGAAAACCGGCAAACAGGATGGTGTTGCGCGGGTCCGGCCCGAACGCCTTGATGTGGTGCACCACACGCCCGCCGGACGCCATGCCGCTGGCGGAAAGAATGATGACCGGATGTTTGATTTCGTTGAGCGAACGCGATTCCTCGACGCTGTTCACCATGCGCGCACTGCGCGCCAGCACCTGGCACTGTTCGCGGCTCAACTTGTGCTCGTTGACGTGATGCATGAAAATCGCCGTGGCATCCACCGCCATCGGGCTGTTCAGATAGACCGGAATATCCGGGATCAGATGCTTCTCTTTCAAATTTTGAATGAAATACATCATCTCCTGCGCGCGCCCAACCGCAAATACCGGTACCACCATCACGCCGCCGCGCATGTAGGTACGGTTGATGATGTCGGCCAGCTTGGTCTCCGGGTTTTCCTTGTCGTGCAGCCGGTCGCCGTAGGTCGATTCCAGCACCAGATAGTCGGCCTGCATGGGGGGTGACGGCGGCTTCATCAGCGCATCGTTGGGGCGGCCGAGATCTCCGGAAAAAAGAATCGATGTCTCTGCATCCTGCAGCAATACATTTGACGCGCCGAGGATATGCCCGGCCGGCGCAAGCCTGATGCGGAAGCCGTTTGCCAGCGGCACCTCCTGGCCATAAGCCACCGGCGTCAGCAGCTCCAGCGCACGCTCGGCATCTTCCTGCGTGTAAAGCGGCAAGGCCGGGTGATGCTTGGAGAAACCGCGCATGTTGGCGTAGCGGGCCTCTTCTTCCTGCAAGTAGGCAGAATCCGGAAGCAGAATCTCGCACAAGGCCTGGGTGGCCTCGCTGCAATAGACCTTGCCGCTGAAACCGTTTTTGACCAGCAACGGCAGATAGCCAGTATGGTCGATATGCGCATGCGTCAGCACAACGGCATCGATGGTGGCAGGGTCTACCGGCAATTTCGCCCAGTTCTTCAGACGCAACTGCTTCAAACCTTGAAACAATCCGCAATCGACCAGCACATGCTTGTCGTTGCTGGTGACCAGGTACTTGGAGCCGGTAACGGTGCCGGTCGCGCCGAGGAATGTGATTTTCATGCATAGTCCAGACTGTCGGAAACAGCCTGCATTCTAACCCGCTTTCATGGCCGGTTGTCGTAAGCCCGGCATGGAACTCCACGGCAGTCGCCCAATCGAATCAGCAGCAAACCTATTCACCAGCTACAGGAATCCAATCATGCAAGACATCAATCAGGCCATCCTCAGCATCGCGCTGCTCGCCTCCTTCGCCGACGGCAAGAAAGCCGAAACCGAGCGCGAACAGATCCGCAAGATCATGGAATCGCTGCAGAATGAGGAGAACACGCTCGACCTGTCGCGTCTTTACCAGGACGTGCTGCTCAAGCGCACCGACCTTGCAGCCGCCACCAGCCGCATCCACGAGCACAGCCACAAACTGCTGGCCTTTGAGATGGCGGTCTGCGTCTGCGAAGCCGACGGCATCATGACCGAGGACGAGCATAAATTTCTGCAGGCGCTGAAAATCCGGCTCGGGCTGGACGATGCAGAATCCGCACAAGTGGTTGCAACCGCGCACGAAATCGCTGCTACCGAACCGCAAGCCGTGCAGGCACCAACCTCGCAAACAGCGGCGGCGAGCGCCGCAACTGCCGACGCAGTCGTCGCCAATATTCCGAATGTGCCGGAAGCGCAGCTCGACAAATCCATCCTCAATTATTCCATCCTCAACGGCGCGCTTGAACTGCTACCGCAGTCCTGGGCCTCGATGGCCATCATCCCGCTGCAGATCAAGATGGTCTATGAGATTGGCAAAGCGCACGGCTACCAGCTGGACAAGGGCCATATCTCCGAATTTCTCACCACGGCCGGCGTCGGCATGACTTCGCAATACCTGGAACAGTTCGGGCGCAAACTGATCGGCGGGCTGCTCGGCCAGATCGCGGGTGGCATGGGCAAGGGCATCGGTCGCGCCGCCACCGGCATGGCTTTCTCCTTCGCCACCACCTACGCGCTCGGCCAGCTGGCCAAACGTTATTACGCCGGTGGCCGCCAGATGGACACCGCCGTGCTGCGCGACACCTTTCAGAACCTGCTCGGCCCGGCCAGGAACCTGCAGCAACAATACCTGCCGCAGATTCAGCAAAAGGCCGGTACGCTGGATGCCGGCAGCATCATGAGCATGGTGCGCAACGGTCCGGCATAAGGGCTTCAAATGACGGCGAGCCGCTCCGGCTGCCATTTTGCCTTATACTGCAACGACCACGGGCGGTAACTGCCGCCCATATTTTTTTCAAGAGTAAGCAGATATGAGCAGACTATTCGGACAACAACACCGCGAACTGCAGGACGCCTTCGGCACCCGCAAACTGGCCGACCGCATCGAGGAGATCGCCTGCGTCACCGAATTCGACGACGAAACCAAAGCCTTCATCGAAGCGCAGGACATGTTCTTCCTCGCCTCGGTCGACCACAACGGCCGTCCCACCGTCTCCTACAAGGGCGGCGACGCCGGTCTGGTCAAGGTGATCGACAGCCGAACCCTGGTATTCCCCAACTACGACGGTAACGGCATGTACATGTCCATGGGTAACCTGGCACAGAACAGCGAAGTCGGCCTGCTCTTCATCTCGTTCGAGAAACCCCACCGCATCCGCGTGCAAGGCAGCGCCACCGTCTCGCGCGAAGACCCGCTGCTGGCGCAATTTCCCGGTGCAGACATACTGGTGCGCGTCAAACTCTCCGAAATGTGGCAGAACTGTCCGCGCTACATCCACCGCTACCAGAAGCTGGAAACCTCGCGATATGTGCCGCAAGCCGAATGCGAAACCCCGCTGGCCGGCTGGAAGCAGACCGACATCGTGCAGGACGTGCTTCCCCCTGCAGATGCAGAAAAAGCCAAACAAGCCGGCATCATCCCCATCGAGCAATGGATGGACAAGGTGAAATCGGGCGACCCCTCTGCCTAAACATCAGAGGGTGAATTAAAAAAATACCGGCGTCAGACTTCGATCTGCACCGGTTCTGTGTTGAGTTTTCTGGTTTTGCTGGTTTTGGCAGCAGGCAGGAACGAAACAATATGCGGGCAACGCTAAAATATTCGTGCGCTACGTGGCAGCCTCAATCCGCGAATCTCGATTCAGCCATCCGCGATTTGGAGAGCGGCGGGTTGCTGGCGAAGTATTTCTTGATGCCGGAGAGGATGGAGGTGGCCATTTTGTCCTGATAGCCGGGGTCGTTCAGGCGTTTCTCTTCTTCCGGGTTGCTGATGAAGGCGGTCTCGACCAGGATGGAGGGAATATCCGGCGCTTTCAGCACGGCAAAACCGGCTTGTTCGACGCGCGGTTTGTGCAGGCGGTTGATTTCGCCGATGTGGCCGAGTACGGCCTGCCCGAGCTTGAGGCTGTCGTTGATGGTGGCGGTTTGCGAGAGGTCGAGTAGCGTGCGGGCCAGATGCGGGTCCTTGACGTTAATGCTGACGCCGCCGATCAGGTCGGATTCGTTTTCCTTTTGCGCCAGATAACGGGCAAAGGCACTGGTGGCACCGCGCTCGGAGAGCGCAAAGACGGAGGAGCCGTTGGCCTCGCGACGGGTGAAGGCATCGGCGTGAATCGAGATGAAGAGATCGGCCTGCACCTTGCGCGCTTTCTGCACGCGGCTGTTGAGCGGCAGGAAGTAATCGCCGTCGCGCGTGAGGATGGCACGCATATTGGGCTCTTTGTCGATCTGCGCCTTGAGTTTTTGCGCGATCGAGAGCGTGATGTCTTTCTCGCGGCT
>DIVE01000117.1:16717-24546 GCA_002423265.1 Methylophilaceae bacterium UBA6140
GCAATTTGCCCGCCATCGCGTTGTTGCAACAGCGCCATCAGCGGATCGACCAGCGGATAGATGTCGAGCACGAGCCGATGCTGATATTCGCCTGCCGGCGGCAGCTGGAAGATTTCAGGCCGGATCTCGGATTTAAGATCGACCACCACGCGCACAACCCCGGGTTTGAAATTGCCGACGCGCACCTGACGGATATAAGGATCGTCAGGCTGTATTTTTTCAGAGAGGCTCTTGAGTTCCGGGCTGATATCCGCCTGTTGCAGGTCGATCACCAGACGTTCCGGGTCTTTCAGCGTGATCATGCTGTGAGTGATGGGCTGCGTGGCTTCAAGCGTGATGCGGGTGTAATCGGCTGCCGGCCAGACGCGCGTGGCAGTGATGCTGAGCGCGGCGTTAGCGATGCCGGACAATAACAGGACTGTCAAAAGTCCGGCCACGGTCAGGATAGCGCGTGCGCTAAATAATCTCATCGTTGCCCGTTTCTGCAATCATAGCCTCCAGACATGGTACCGCATGATTAGAATTAGCACGGATATGAAGCTTTCTGCCGGTATTCTCCGGCATCAGGCTGACATCGATATCCGCTTGCGGAATCAGATCACCCGCTTTTTCCGGCCACTCGACCAGACACACCGTTTGCGGATTGAAGTAATCCCTGAAACCTGCAGACTCCCACTCCTCCGGATCTGCAAATCTATACAAGTCAAAGTGATAGATATTGAACCTCGAAATCACATAAGGTTCAACCAATGTGTAGGTCGGACTCTTGACCTTGCCGTTGTGGCCCAGTCCATGCAACAGGCCGCGCACGAAGGTGGTTTTGCCGGCACCGAGATCGCCGTGCAGATAAATGGTCAGGCCGGGCATCAAGCCGCCGGCAAAGCGCGCGCCTGCGGCCAGCGTCGCTGCTTCGTCAGCCAGGTACAGTGTAGAATCCTTGCTCATGTTGAATCCGAACGATCTAAACGGCCTTGCCGCCGACATCAAACGCTGGGGCATCGAGCTCGGCTTCAGCGCGGTCGGCATTGCCGATACCGATCTGAGTCAGGCTGAAGAGGCGCATCGCGCTTGGTTGGCCAAGGGTTTTCATGGTGCTATGGATTATATGGCAAAACATGGCGATAAACGAACCCGTCCGGCCGAACTGGTGCCGGGCACGGTGCGCATCATCTCGGCGCGCATGGATTATCTGCCGCCGGCTGCCGAAGACAGCGAGACCGTCATGCAGGATGGCGCGCGCGCTTTCATTTCGCGCTATGCACTGGGGCGGGATTATCACAAGGTATTGCGAAACCGCCTGCAGAAACTTTGCGACCGCATAAGCAGCGTGGCAGGTAGCTTCGGCTATCGCGTGTTTACCGACAGCGCACCGGTGCTGGAAGTGGAACTGGCGCAGAAGGCCGGTCTCGGCTGGCGCGGCAAGCATACCCTACTGCTCTCCCGTGAAGCCGGTTCCTGGTTTTTTCTGGGCGAAATCTACACCGATCTGCCGCTGCTGGTGGATGCAGCGGGGCAAAATCATTGCGGCAGCTGCAAGGCCTGCATCGACATCTGCCCGACGCAGGCCATTGTCGCGCCGTATGAGGTCGATGCCAGACGCTGTATCTCCTATCTCACCATCGAGCTGAAAGACAGCATCCCCCAGGATTTGCGGCCACTGATCGGCAACCGTATCTACGGCTGCGACGATTGCCAGCTGGCTTGCCCCTGGAACCGCTTTGCGCAGATCACCGCGACGGACGATTTCCATGTGCGTCACGGGCTGGACGATATCACGCTGGCGGAACTCTTCGGCTGGGATGAATCGACATTCAAGGAAAAAATGGCGGGCAGCGCGATTTATCGCATCGGCTACATTCAATGGTTACGCAATATCGCCGTAGGCCTGGGCAATGCGCCATGCACGCCGGCAGTGATTGCTGCGCTGCAATCACGCAAAAATCACGAATCGGAAATCGTGCGTGAGCACGTTGCCTGGGCGCTGGCCCGTCATCAGGCGACCTGAAAAAAGACCGGCAAAAGCATGTCTGCCGGGGAAACCATCTTATTCCGCGGCCTTCGCTGCCGCTTTCTTTTTCTGCATCACGCAGGTTTCGGTGCCGTAATTACCGCCGAAATCATCCGGCTCGAAATAATGGTTGATGAAGGTCCAGCGGCCATTGGCATCGCGCCTGATTAAGGCAAGTCCGGTTGTCGGCTCATCCTTGCGGCGCGAGGTATCGATCACGTAACTTGCCGCCATCTGATTGCCTCTGACGATCGCATTGCCGTAAAACTTCACCGAATTTTCGGTTTCCGCCGTGTATTCGTAAACACCAATGCGACCGGTGCTGCTCACCAAATTCAGTTTCAATGTGACTTCCAGCCGATACTTGCCGACCTGCTGGTTTTCGCCCTGGCAATCATAGGTACCGCTGTAGTTGGTACCGCTGAATGCCGGTTGCGCAGCGGCAGGCAAGGCCGCCAGGGTCAAGAAGGAGATTGTTGCAAAAATGAGCTGTTTCATGGGGCTTCTTGAAGAGTAAAATTGCATAACGGCTGCATGCTGTACGAGAAGCGGATTGTAGCGCGAGAGTGTACGCCGAACTATTTGTTTGAACTACTTTTTTCAGTTGCCTGCCAAGACGGTTTGTGGTGTGATAGGCGCCCTCGCAAAGCCGGTAGCGTTACCGGCGATTTTTGCTGAAATTAATTCCTGATCGAGCTTTCATGTCACGTCAAAAACTCTGGTTATTCAGTTTGCTCAATCTGCTTGTGCTGGCGTTGCTGACGGCATGGTTCTGGTCGCACAATCGTCCGGCTGAGCTTCTTGAACCGCATCTGCCCTGGAACCATAAACTGCAATGCGCCTCCTACGCGCCCTATTACACCCCGGGCACCAGCCCTTTCGTTCCCGGCACCCATATCAGCCCGGCGCAAATCGAGCAGGATCTGGCGCTGCTGGCCGAGCGTTTCGACTGCGTGCGCACCTATTCCGTCGGCCAAGGCCTGGATTATGTGCCCGAGGCCGCCAGCAAACTGGGGCTGGAGGTGTTGCTTGGCGTCTGGATAGGCTGGACAGAAATCGACAATGACAAGGAATTGACCCTTGCCATTGCGCTCGCCCGGGAGCGCCCCGAAGTCATCCGCGCACTGGTGGTCGGCAATGAGGTGCTGCTGCGGCAGGAGCAACCGCCGGAAAAGCTCCGCGCTTACATCAAACGCGCCCGGGATTACAGCGGCGTTCCGGTGACCTACGCCGACGTCTGGGAGTTCTGGCTGAAAAACCGCATGCTGGAAAACGAAGTGGATTTCGTTACCGCCCACATCCTGCCCTACTGGGAAGACGACCCGCAATCGATCGACAACGCCGTTGCTCATGCGACGACGGTGATGCACAGACTGGGCGAGACGTTCGAAAAGCCCATCCTGATCGGCGAAACCGGCTGGCCCAGCGCCGGCCGGCATCGCGATGCCTCGGCGCCCGGTCTCGTCAACCAGGCTCGATATATCCGCGAATTCCTGCAAGCGGCGAGCGACAACGGCTGGAACTACAATCTGATCGAAGCCTTCGACCAGCAGTGGAAGCGCGTGCTGGAGGGCACGGTAGGCGGTCATTGGGGCTTGTACAACAGCAGTTTGCAAGCCAAATTCGCACTCTCGGGGCCGGTGGCAGAACGCAATGACGGCCGGCTGCCGCTCTATGCTGCGCTTGGCGGCATACTGGTTTTCTCTCTGCTGGCGCTGCGCGCAACAGGCAGCACGGCCGGAAAGCCGGCAAACGCGCTCGCCCATGCGCTACTGGCCTTTGCACCCCTGGGCGCAGCAGCCGGTCTCGTCGCCTGCCTGCAAATGGGCTATTTGTCGACGGCTTGCCGTGACTTGCAGGAGTGGTTTGCGCTTGGCGGGCTGGCGTTAGCCGGTTGGCTCGGTCTGCTGGCGCTGACCGCCTTCATGTTGCAAGCCAGCAACCCGGCCCGCAGATGCATCCAGCTCAGTCTCTGGCTACTGGCAATATCGGCGCTGATTGCGAGCCTGTTGCTGCTCTTCGACGGCCGTTACCGCGATTTCCCGATCAGCCTGTTCGTGTTGCCTGCCATCGTCTTCGGTCTTGTCCTCGGCGCTTCCGGCATCAGCATCGGCAGCCTTTCCCGTCACCATGCGAACGTCATGCTGGCCGCCTTCATGCTTTCACTCGGCGTCATCTGGTTCGAACCGCAGAACCATCATGCCTGGGCATGGCTGACGCTGACCTTGCTGCTGGCCTTCGCCGGCAGGCAAAAAAGACAAAACTCCAGCAGCAGCCAGACATGACCACTTCAATCAAACGCTACGCCATGCCGCTGTTATTTGCGCTGGCGATTGCCGCCGTGCATTTCAGTCTCTGGTTCGTCATTAATCGCGCACTGCCGCTGATCGAAGCGCCGCCCATGGTTCAGGGCTTTGCCTACAGCGGTTTCCAGCAAGATCAGAGCCCGCTGGAAAAAACCTATCCGACCGAAGCGCAACTGCTTGAAGATCTGCGCATCCTCAAATCCCATACCAAACGCATCAGAACCTACGGCGCGGTCGAAAACCCCGAGGTCGCGGCGCTTGCCGAGGCCAGCGGGCTCAAGGTCACTGCCGGCGCCTGGATCAGCCCGGTTGCCGAAGACAACGCGCGCGAAATCGAAACCTTACTGGCGCAATCGGCGCTGCACACGAACATCGAACGACTGATCATCGGCAACGAAGCGCTGTTGCGTAACGATGTTTCGGTGCCGGAACTGCTGATTTACATCGATCAGGTCAAGGCAGAGACCAGGCTGCCGGTCTCTACGGCAGAGCCTTGGCATGTCTGGCTGAAGAATCCGGGGCTGGTCAAGCATGTGGATTTCATCGCCGTACACCTGCTGCCCTATCATGAGGGTGTGCCGGTAGAAGCCGCAGTCGATTACGCCATCGAGCGCTACAAGGAGCTGATGGCAGCCTATCCGCGCAAAAAAATCGTCATCACCGAAATCGGCTGGCCCAGCCGCGGGCCGGCTATCGGCGCCTCGGTCGCATCGCAGGTCAACCAGGCCCGTTTCGTGCGCGAGTTCCTCGCCAAGACCGCCTATGAGGATTATGACTATTACCTGATGGAAGCCATCGACCAGCCGTGGAAAGTCGAAATCGAAGGTTGGGCAGGCCCTTACTGGGGCATGTTCGATGTCGACCGCACGCTGAAATATTCGCTTGCCGGCGCCGTGCCGAGAGACAGCCGCTGGATCAGCAAGGCAGCCTGGTCTACCCTGCTCGCTTTCATTCCCATCATGTTCATTGCCTGGCGTTTCCGTCATTGGCGTGCGGGTGGCCGCATCTCGATGGCCTTGCTGGTGCAGGCCTGCATCACGACCCTGGTGATCGCCTGGAATCTGCCGGGCGATTATTACTACACGCTGCGCGATTTCATCATTTTGCTTGGCCTGATCATTGCCATGCTGATGACATCGGCCGTGTTGATGATCTATGGCGTCGAGTTCAGCGAAGTCATGTTCAAGGGCGGCTGGCGCCGCTTTTACAAACGCGCGCAACCCCTGCCGCCGGCGCGCGAAAAATTCGTTTCCGTGCATCTGGCTTGTTACAACGAGCCGCCGGAAATGGTGATCGCCACTATCGAGAGCCTTGCCCGGCTGGAATACAGCCGGCTGGAAGTCATTGTCGTCGATAACAACACCAAGGACGAAGCACTGTGGAAACCGGTGGAAGCCTATATGGCAACGCTTCCTGCCAACTTCCGTTTCTTCCATCTTCCGCAATGGCCCGGTTTCAAGGCCGGCGCTCTGAACTTCGCGCTGCAACAAACCGATCCGCGCGCAGAAATCATCGGCGTGGTCGATGCCGATTACGTTGTAACGCCGGACTGGCTGGCCGTGCTGGTGCCGCATTTCGCAGAGGATCAGGTCGCCGTGGTGCAGGCACCGCAAGCGCATCGTGATTGGGAGCACAACTTCTTCCGCCGCATGTGCAACTGGGAATTCGAGGGCTTTTTCCGTACCGGCATGCATCACCGTCACGAGCGCAACGCGCTGATCCAGCACGGCACCATGACGCTGGTGCGGAAGCAGTCGCTGCAAGACGTAGGCGGCTGGTCCGAATGGTGCATCTGCGAAGACACCGAGCTAGGCCTGCGCCTGCTGGAAGAAGGCTACGAGCTGCGCTATGTCGACGAGACCTTTGGCCGCGGACTCACCCCCTCCAACTACAAGGCCTTGAAGTCGCAACGCTTCCGCCGGGCGTTCGGCGCCATGCAGATCCTCAAGCACCACCTGCCAGAACTTCTGGGCAAATCCACGTTGAATTCCGGCCAGCGCTATCACTTCCTCACCGGCTGGTTCGGCTGGCTGGGCGATGCGCTGCAGCTTTTCTTCACGCTGGGGTCCATCGGCTGGACCATCGCCATGCTGGCTTTACCCAACGAATTCAGCCTGCCGATGAGCATCATGCTGATGCCGATCCTGTGTTTTCTTGCGATCAAGGCCGCAATGGGGCCGATACTCTACCGCAAGACCATGAGCTGCGGCTGGAAGGACATTTTCGGCGCATCGCTCGCCAGCCTCGGCCTGTCGCACGCCATTGCCCAGGGCATCATTCTTGGCATCGTGCAAAAGGACGGCATCTTCAAGCCCACCGCCAAGGGCAAGGGGCTGGCCGGCAAAATGGCCTTTATCGAGCCGATTCGAGAGGAATTGCTGCTGCTGATTGCACTGATTCTGGCGGCAGGCGCCATGCTGATGACACGCGGCCTGGAAAACCTGGATGCCCGTCTGTGGGTGGCGATGCTGAGCCTGCAATCCCTGCCTTACATCAGCGCTGTTGCCTGTCAGGTAATCGCTTCAAGGCCTGAGCAGGCTGCATCCAAAACCCCCTCCCAAACCTCCTGAAGCAAAGCCGCCTGTTGCGGCAACTATCGGCCGGATAACTATCTGACAGAGAGCAAGGCTGCGCCGATGATGCCGGCGTGGTCGCCACTGCTTGAGACACTGACATCGATCTTGCCTCGCAGCACCGGAATCAGATCGCGTTCGAGACGCTGCATGAAAACCGTCTCCATCACTGGCCAGGCATGGCTCATGCCGCCGCCGATAACGACTGTGCGCACATCCACCACCTTGAGAATGTGCGCCAGCGTCTGCGCCAGCGCCCTGGCCGCCAAATCAAAGGCGCGCATTGCGTCCCCATCGCCCTGCTCCGCAGATCGTGCAATCGAGGCTGCGTCCAGCTGTTTGCCTGTCAACGACTGATAGGTGAGACTGACGCCGCTGGCTGAGGCATATTGCTCCATGCAGCCGCGATTGCCGCAACCGCAGGGCCTGCCGTCCGTTTCGACGATAATGTGGCCGATCTCCATCGCGTAACCGTTCTGACCGGCGAAAGGCTGATGGTTGACGATCAGTCCGCCCCCAACTCCGGTGCCAAGGCCCATGTAAATCAGATCGGAAATGCTGTCGGCGTGAAGCCTGTATTCACCATAAGCGGCGGCCAGCGCGTCGTTTTCGACCACGACCGGCCGTTGCAACAGACGTGCCAGATCACCCGCCAGATCGGCATCATGCAAGCCGGGCAGATTGGGCGATTGCGCGACAGTGCCGCGTAGCGGATCGATAAAGCCGGGGAAACCGATGCCGATGGAAGTGACGGCGGGATGGCGTTGCAGCACCTGGCGCAGCGCTTCTGCAGTCACGGCCAGAATCTGCTGCCAGGCGGCGTCGGCGGCATGGGTGTGGCAGATGGTGGAAAAATCCGCCGCAAAGCGTAGCTCGTCGATCACCGCAAGGCCATCGACAACGCCCACGCGCAAATTGGTGCCGCCAACATCAACGCCGATG
>DIVE01000117.1:24635-26929 GCA_002423265.1 Methylophilaceae bacterium UBA6140
AGAGAAATTTCCTTCAAGCCGGCGAAACTCAGCGGCTGGCCGAAGCCGCAGGGGATGTTCTCGCCGACACGAAAGCGGCCAGCGGGGCCGTCGCAGCTCGGCATCGCCAGGTTGATCTCGACCTTGAACACACCCTTGGGCAGTTTGCTGAAGTTGTATTTGACCACCAGCGCATGCTTGTCCAGCGTGATCTTCTTGCCGATCTTGGCGCCCTTGTAGCTCACGCAGAAATCCAGAGAGCTTTTGCTGGTCGTCGGCCGCCGGTAGACCAACGCTTCTTCACCCACCGCCTCATCCTTCCAGGAATCAAGGAACAGGGTTTTGCGGCGCGCATCAAGGGCAAGGTCAGCTTCGGTGATTTCGTGCTTGGAGCCCATGCGCTCATGCGGGTTGGAAATACCGTTGCCGTCATGCTGATGATCAGGCTGGGCATGCACCTTGCGATGATAATGCTCGGCTTGTCTGGTCAGCGTATCGCCGAAATTGTGGCGCAGCTCATAGGCGTCGAATTCGCAAATGGAGGCCGTGCCATCGAGCCTTGCGACCGCCTGTAGCTTGCCGTTCTGTAAAAAGGCTTCGTCGCAGCCATCCATATCCAGATCGTAAAGCTGCTTGGCCGGGCGTTCGGTCACTTTGTCCAGCATTGTTTCCAGCGCCAGTATCGCGTTGAAAATGGCGCGCCGCAAATGTGGCAGATAAAGTCCGCCGAACAGCCCGTGCCAGTATGCGTCGTTGGCCTGACATTCGTAGAGCGCGTCCAGCATCTGCGGCGTTTTCTTGTTGTCCGGCAAACCGTGAAAACGCTTGGAGAGCGCCAGCATGCGCTTGTGCATCCAGTTCGATTCCGGGTAGCGCATGAAGAAATTGCGCCATATGCCGCCGCGCACGTAGGGCTTGGTCAGTTCGTAACGGTTGTTGTACTTTTCCTGATCAACCAGATCGGCATAGTGATGCGCGGCCGGCACCGGCAATGTCCACTCGTTCATTTCGATATAGGAAGCGGTGGGCAGATAGACGACGCCGCGGGTTTTCGCCATGGCGTGATAATCGCTGTATCGCATGGGCTTGATGATGTCGGAATTGAGCACGCCTTCGATGAAGTTGCGCAACCAGCCGCGCTCGTAGACCCATTCGTAGGTTTCCGGCCAGATGCCGAATTTCTCGATATCATCGAAATAAATCGCCGCCGCCTGCTTGCTGTCATCAGCCAGACTTTCAAGGTAGCTCACCACCTCCTCCGCCGGCGAGAATGGCAGGCGATAACGCAAAGCCTCGGAAATCGGGAAAAGGTCGATCTGACGGCCATCTTCCTCGGTGGAGTAATAGCCATCGAGCACACCCTTGTCCTTGCCGGTACACATGAAATGGTAATCGTCTACCGTCACGTAGCGGATGCCGGCATCCGCCAGCGCCGGCACAACCGTGGATTCCCACACCCGCTCTGTAAGCCATGCGCCGAGCGGCAGTTCGCCCAGCGTATTCTTCAGGCAGGCCGAAAGACGGGTAATCTGCCCGACACGGTCACGCGAAGGTATCGCGGCCAGCACCGGTTCGGTAAAGCCGGCGCCGAATAGTTCGGCCTGCTCGCGCGCCACCATTTCCTTCAACAGCGCCATATCCTCAGGGTATTTTTTCAGCATGTATTCCAGCAGCCAGCCGCTGATGTGAATCGCAAACCTGAAATCCGGATACTGGTGCAACACCCGCAGAAACGGGCCATAGCAGCGGACATGGGCGTCATCAAGGACGGATTCGAAATTACCTACCGGCTGGTGCGCATGCACGCCCAGCAACAAAGCGACTGTTTTAGCCAAGTTTCTGCTCCCCGCAGGGTGTTGTTAAAGAATTCTTTCAAGCTTCCTGTCCGCGCCGCATGGTACCACCGGCGGCAGGGTCGCCGCCGCCGAGGCTGATCGGCTTGTTAAGGACGGCAGGCACAGGATGCTTGAGCAAATGATAGAGATTGCTGAGATTGCGCCTGTAGAGCCGGTCGAAGCTATCAACGCTTATTGCCGAGTTGTAGTCGCCAAACCACCAGAACCAGTCCGAACCCTCGCAAATCGCCAGCTGACGCTCGCAGGCCGCCTGTTCTTCGGCGGAAAGCGTGTGGGTATGCATCACGCGGTCATAGATTTTCTTCGCTTCACAAAGCAGATCCCAGCCGAAGTTCTTCTCGGCCGAGCCTATCCATGTGCTGAAACTGCCGTAGACCCAACTGCCGGCAGCGACTGCGGGCAAATCGGCGATAGCGATCGCCGGGTCTTCCTCGCATTTTTTCAGAATGTCGCTGAACG
>DIVE01000075.1 GCA_002423265.1 Methylophilaceae bacterium UBA6140
TACAACCAGTACGAAGTCGAAGCCGAAACCATGGAAGACGCGCTGAAGTTCCTGGAAGACGGCATGGAATGCGAAGTGGTGTTTTACAACGGCAAGCCGATCTCGGTTGAGCTGCCGAACTCGCTGGTGCGCGAAATCATCTACACCGAACCTGCAGTCAAGGGCGATACCTCCGGCAAGGTCATGAAGTCCGCCAAGATCAACACCGGCTTCGAACTGCCGGTGCCATTATTCTGCGAAATCGGCGACAAGATCGAAATCGACACCCGCACGCTGGAATACAAGAACCGCGTCAAGTAAAATTGCGGTTGCAATAAGCGACGGCTCACCCTGCGGTGGGCCGTTTTCGTTTCTGCGTCACCCGCGATAACCGCCTTCAGTCATCAGAACAACCACCAGCCCAGCCAGACCATGGCCAGCTGAAACACCAGCGCCGGAATGAACTTGACGGCGAAATCGCGGCCACCGCTGGCGACTGCCATCACCGCTTTCGACAGCGCATTGGAACTGAAGGCGACCAGAACCGCCATTTCCGCCAGATGCGGACTCACTTTGCCGGTGCTGACCAGCGATGCCGCCGAAATCGAAGGCGCGTGCGCATCGGCCAGCCCTGCCGTGCCGGAGGCGATCACCAGCCCGGTCTGGCCGAACCACTCCTGCAACATCGCAGAAACCAGCAATACGACGCCGATCACCAGTGCCAATGACAAAGCGTTCTTGACGCTGACCAGCTCACCCGGCACGGTAATCTCATCCGTACGATGATGCAGCGTGTTGATCGTTGCAACAGCGCCGTAGATAGCGACCGAAACGCCGCCGAACAGCAGCGGCATGGCAAGCGCCGCCAGCGTTACCGGGCTGATCGCGGCAATCAGCAGTGCGAGCTGGATGATGGTGGCCAGGTTCGACAGAATCGCGCCGGATACGGCTGCATCCAGCAGTGCCGGGCTTTGCCGGGCGCGCTCGCCCATGACGCCTATGGTCGCCAGACTGGAAACGAACCCGGACAGCAACCCTGTGACCTGCAAGCCAATGCGTCCGCCCAGAAGCCGTAGCGCAATATGGCCAAGGGCGCTAATCAGCATCACCAGTATCACCACCAGCCAGAGGTTGTGCGGATTGATTGCTTCGTAAGGCCCGATGAATTCGTTGGGCACCAGCGGCAGCACAATCAGCGTTGCTGCGGCCAGCAGCAGGAAGTCGTTCAATTCGCCGCGCGTCACCACGCCTCTGACGAAGGCATGCAGGGGCTCCTTGGCCGCCAGCAGAATCGCCACGATCACCGCAAGCCCGGCCGCCAGCAGTGGTTGGCTCATGGCGAGACCGCCGAGGATGACGGTGATCAGCAAAGTGATTTCCGTGGTCAGGCCGGGGTCGTTATTGGTCCTGATGAAATAGGCTGTGGCAGAAAACACCGTCACGCAGACCAGTGTCACTACCATCAGCCAGAAATCGAAAGTGATGCTGACCGCACCGAGCAAAGCGGCAATGGTAAAGGTGCGTACACCGGCAACGGTGTTTTCGTTTTGCGAAGTTTGCTGGTTACGTTCGCGCTCGGTACCGATCAACAGGCCGATGCCCAGCGCAACGATGAAATTGAGCAAAACGCTGCTGTCGATATGCATGATGTCAGACTGTCATCTATCGTTCTGTCAGGCCCGCTTCAGGCTTCCTGCGGCGGATAGCCCGCCTGCATCATGGCCATGACGATTTCTTCCTGCGGTTTTTCACTCCGGATACTGACGGTTCTGGCGGCAATATCGGCCTCGATTTCCGCCGCCGGATCCAGCGCCCTGATTGCATCGGTAATGGTGGCGACACAACCGCCACATCGCATCTTCGGTACCTGTAAACGATACATGTTCCTGCTCCTTTTAGCGGATAATCCTGCTTGACCATCCTTCTGAGATAAGGATCATGATACCAACATGAATCAGAATACAGCTATCCCGCAAACGAAAAACAGCAGCCCGGCCATGTCGCTCGATCTCGCCATCGGCGGCATGAGCTGCGCTTCCTGCGCCTCGACCATCGAAAAGGCACTCGGCAACGTGCCAGAAGTCTCGATGGCGAGCGTCAATCTGGCGACAGAGCAGGCCCACGTCGAGCTATCCGCAAACATCAACCCGGAGCGCATCGTGCAGGCGGTGGTGGATGTCGGCTACGAGGCAGAGATCATCGCGCGTCATGAGCCGCGCCGGGAAGAGCCCTTGCCGGGCGGCTGGCATGTCGTATTTGCCGTGCTGTTGACCTTGCCGCTGGTGATCCCGATGGCGCTCGACCTCTTCGGCACGCATGTCATGCTGCCCGGCTGGCTGCAATGGCTGTTGGCCACGCCGGTGCAGTTCTGGCTCGGCGCGCGCTTCTACCGCGCCGGCTGGAAAGCGGCCATGAACCGCTCCGGCAATATGGATCTGCTGGTCGCCATCGGCACTAGTGCCGCTTACGGGCTGTCGGTCTACATGCTGATGCTGGGTGAAATACACTTTTACTTCGAGGCCTCGAGCGCAGTCATTACGCTGGTACTGCTCGGCAAGTGGCTCGAAAGCCGCGCCAAACGCCAGACCACCGAAGCGATACGGGCACTGCAACAACTCAAGCCGGAAACCGCCCGCGTCAAGCGTGGCGACAGTGAAACCGAAATCCCGCTGGAGCAGGTCATGATCGACGATCTTGTCATCGTCAGGCCCGGCGAACGCATCGCGGTAGACGGCATGGTGATCGAAGGCAAAAGCCATGTCGATGAAGCGCTGATCACCGGCGAGAGCGCGCCTGTCGTCAAGGAGCCAGGTAGCCGTGTCACCGGCGGCGCGGTGAATCTGGACGGCGTGTTGCTGGTACGCACGCTGGCGATCGGCGCCGAAACCACGCTGGCGCGCATCATCCGCATGGTAGAAGACGCCCAGATCGCCAAGCCGGAGATCCAGCGCCTGGTCGATAAAGTCAGCGCCGTGTTCGTGCCGGTCGTGCTGGTCATCGCCCTCTTCACCTCGCTGGTCTGGGGCATCGCCGGCGCCGATTGGGAAGCCGCCATCATCAACGCAGTTTCGGTGCTGGTCATCGCCTGCCCTTGCGCGCTGGGGCTGGCCACCCCCACCGCCATCATGGCCGGAACCGGCGTTGCCGCGCGTTACGGCATACTGATCAAGGATGCCAACGCGCTTGAACTCGCACACAAGATCGATGAAGTCGTGTTTGACAAGACCGGCACGCTGACTGAGGGCAAGCCGAGCGTCATCGCAGCAAAAGCGCCCGATGGCGACGAAACAGCGCTGATCCGCCTCGCGGCCGCCATCGAGCACGGCAGCGCACACCCGCTCGCCAGAGCTGTCATCACGCTGGCAGAAAAACGCGGCATCATCCATGAACCAGCCCTGGAGCTGCTGGACATGCCGGGGCTGGGTCTGCAGGCCAGTGTCGACGGGCAGCGCGCCTACCTCGGCAACCAGCGCTGGATGCTGCAGCTCGGCATCAGCGAAAATGCACTCACGGAACTCGCTCAAGGGGTCGGAAGCGCAGGCCGCACGGTTTCCTGGCTGGCGCTGAAAACTGAGGGGCAACTGCAACTCAAGGGCATGCTGGTATTCGGCGACGAAATCAAACCCTCGGCCGCCTTCGCAATCGAACGCCTGCACGCGCTCGGAATCGCTACCGTACTGCTTACCGGAGACAACCAGAGCAGCGCCGCCAACGTGGCGAAACAACTAGGGATCGAAAAGGTGCTGGCCGAGCAATCACCCGAAACCAAAGCCAATGCAATCAGCGCGCTGAAGCAACAACAACGGCTGGTAGCGATGGTCGGCGACGGCATCAACGACGCCCCGGCACTGGCAGTAGCCGACGTCAGCTTCGCCATGTCGAGCGGCACCGATGTCGCCATGCACTCGGCAGACGTCACGCTGATGCGCTCCGACCCCAGCCTGGTCGCCGACACCATCGACATCTCGCGCAGAACCTACCGCAAGATCAAACAAAACCTGTTCTGGGCCTTTATCTACAACCTGATCGGCATTCCGCTCGCCGCATTCGGCCTGCTCAGCCCGGTCATCGCCGGCGCGGCAATGGCACTCAGCTCGGTCAGCGTTGTCACCAATGCGCTTATGCTAAGGAAGTGGAAGCCTGGGCATACGTCGTAATTTCGTAAAGATTTAAGAACACATTTTCACCATTCTGGACAATTCTCAAGAAATTTCACAAAAAAATCCCAAGCAAAACGCCCATCACAAACGTCGCCCCCAAGCGGATGCGGTCTTGGTTCTTGCGGCGTTTTTTCCTCACTCGCTCTTTTGGAATGTAAACATGAGCATCAAAACCAGTATGTAGTACAGCATCGTTTTCTAGTATCAGTGCATGACGCTGCTCCCGTGCATACATGCGCGACAACTCTTTTTCACTTGTATAACCAGAATAGGGTGAGTGAGACAGATAGTCTGATAGTCTACGCAAACCAGGGTTTAGAGAAAATCCCTGCCAATCTTCCTTGTTAGACTGTACATAATAGAAAGGTACGCCACATAATATTTTGCGCTCACCCAGAAACAAGTAAGGGCTATGAACGGACAAATCATGCGCAAAACTACGCAACCAGACTTGTAAGGCCTGATGGTCAGCTTCAAGAAGAAGTTTGGAGTCTTCGATGAAGCCGGGGCGGTAAAAAGCCCAATCATCCTCACAGTGAAAAATCCATGGCGTCTTAACGTAAGAGTATGCGAGATCAATTGATCTTAGTTGTCCCAATCGCGGTACATTGATAAAAAACGTCGAGTACTCCTGCCAATGCTCAGGGATACATTGCCTGACTTTCTCGTTACCAGAGTCCTCGGTAATAAAAACTTCACGGATAGGCAAAGTATTAAAAGTATCGAAACTAGCAAGTGTTCGTTTTAACAAGTCAAAGCGGCCACAACTAGTTACAACAAGAGAAACATCACTATCTTTCGAAAAGATCAAAGTCACGCCTCTACAAAACCATATGGAGTAATTGCCCACTCATTGTTGGAAAAAAGAAAAGGGGTCTGGACTAAGTCACGCTCGCTGTACCTTGGCCAAATATCAAGCTTCCAAGCCATAAAATGAAAGTATGGAAATTCGCGCTCGCCATCTTGATCATTAAACAAGTGCCCATCCCTCCATATCCATCGAGTCGGGAAATTAAAACTTTTATTGTGCCAGCACACATTGCCATTAGGTGTGCTGAAGGCTTCGACAAACTCGCTACGACGCCTTAATGGATTTAAAAAATCAGCCCACCGTCTCAGCGGCGCAGGCCAATTCTTATGCTTTATAAACAGTTTGCTGAATGCACTCTCATCAAAACAATTGTGTTCCTTCGCAGCCAACCTTGCTTCCCACTTGGGGACTAACATGAAAACCTCACACATTTTTTTGCTGCAACGCAACAAGCATAGGTGCCCAGATACACGGCGCTCATGGGTTGAAAGGAGGTCAAAAAGCTGAAGTCTT
>DIVE01000024.1 GCA_002423265.1 Methylophilaceae bacterium UBA6140
GTATCGAACGCCAGTGAGGATTTTCCTGAGCCGGAAAGACCGGTGATGACGATCATTTTGTCGCGCGGCAAATCGAGCGAAATGTTCTTCAGGTTGTGGGTGCGAGCACCGCGAATTCTGATGTAGTCCATATCCTATGACCTAATATTTTTTCGATACAGCCGCTGTCATCGTCAGCGACTTGATGTTGCNNTGTTGCAGGCACTAAAGCGAGGCAACCTGCTAATATACGCACTTTTCCGTCACTTGCTCAACCCATTTCCATGCCTTATTCAGAACGTATGTCTGCACTTGAAGTGCGGGCCAGCCTGAGCCTTGCCTCGATCTACGGCTTGCGCATGCTGGGCATGTTCCTCATCCTGCCGATTTTCTCGATCTATGCAGAAACTCTGCCCGGCGGCGAAAGCCATCTGCTGATCGGTCTGGCGCTGGGTGCTTACGGCCTGACGCAAGCCATGTTGCAGCTGCCGTTCGGCATGGCCTCCGACCGCTTCGGCCGCAAGCGCATGATCTACATCGGCCTGCTGTTGTTCGTCATCGGCAGCTTGGTCGCAGCGTTTGCCGATAACCTTTATACCGTCATCATCGGCCGCGCGATTCAGGGCGCAGGCGCGGTCTCTGCGGTAGTGACCGCCTTGGTGGCGGATTTGACACGCGAAGAGCACCGCACCAAGGCGATGGCGATGATAGGCGGCACCATCGGCATTACCTTTGCCTTGTCATTGGTGTTGGGGCCGGCGCTCAATCAATGGATAGGCATCCCCGGTATTTTCATGCTGACCGGCATTCTGGCGGCGCTGGCCGTGCTGGTGGTGAAATATCTGGTGCCTGATCCGGTGGTCAGCCGCTTTCACTCCGATGCCGAAGCGGCACCGAGCAAACTCAAGGATGTGCTTCAGGATATGCAGCTGATGCGACTGAATTTCGGCATATTCTCCCTGCATGCAGCGCAGATGGCGATGTTCGTCGTTGTGCCGTTCGCCATCAAGCAAACCAGCGGCATGAGCGAAAACGACCATTGGCTGATTTATCTGCCCATCATGGTCTTGTCCTTTGCCCTCATGGTGCCTGCCATCATCTACGGCGAGAAAAAGGCAAAACTCAAGCAGGTGTTTGTCGGCGCCATTTTCATCATGCTGCTGGCACAGCTGCTGTTCGCCGGTTCGGTCGATCTTTTCTGGGGGGTGATTGTTTCGCTCTCCGCCTATTTCGTCGCTTTCAATATCCTTGAGGCGACTCTGCCCTCGATCATCTCCAAGCTCGCGCCCGCAGCTTCGAAAGGCACCGCCATCGGCGTGTACAATACCGCGCAGTCGCTCGGCGTTTTTGTTGGCGGCGCGTTGGGCGGTTATCTTTCGCACTATCACGGCTTTGCCTCGGTTTTCATTTTCTGCAGTGTGCTGATGGCCTTGTGGCTGATCTTCGCGCTCAGCATGAGAACACCGCCACCGGTTAAGAGTAAGATGTACCATCTTGAAGAAATGACGGCGGCCGCTGCCAAAAATCTGTCGACGCGATTGAGTGCGCTGGCAGGGGTGCGTGAGGCGGTGGTGCTTGCCGATGAAGGTTTGGTTATACTAAAAGTAGATATGCAGCAGAGCTTTGACGAAGCCGAAGTGCTAAGACTCATAGGGAGATAATATGGCATCAGTGAACAAGGTAATTCTGGTAGGCAATCTGGGGCGCGACCCTGAGGTGCGCTATATGCCGAATGGCGAAGCGGTCTGCAATTTCAGCATTGCGACGACCGACAGCTGGAAAGACAAGAACGGCCAGAAGCAGGAGCGCACCGAGTGGCATAACATCGTCATGTATCGCAAGCTGGCCGAAATTGCCGGCGAATACTTGAAGAAAGGCCGTCCGGTGTACGTTGAAGGCCGTTTGCAGACGCGCAAGTGGCAGACCAAGGAAGGCCAGGACCGCTATACCACCGAGATTATTGCGGACCAGATGCAAATGCTGGGCGGGCGGGACAGTGGCGGTTCCAACGCCAGCTACGACGACATGAATCAGGATCCGGATGCAGGTGCCGCACCGGCGCGTCAGCAGGCTCCGGCCGCGCAGGCCGCCAAACCGGCGGCGGCTTCGTCGTTTGACGAGTTCGATGACGATATTCCGTTCTGAGGTTTCCGGCGTTCTGGACAAAAACCGGCAATTGCCGGTTTTTGTGTCTAGGGCGTGTAAGCACTTGATATTTCGCCTTTAATCGCCATATGCAACTCGGGTATAATTCTTTTTTTTGATGTCCGGAGCTTTTCGACATGCCAATCTACGATTACCAATGCAGCAGTTGCGGTTTCCGCAAGGAAGTCATGCGCAAAATCAGCGAACCCAGCCTGACCGATTGTCCGGAATGCGGCAAGGCGACATTCGCCAAACAGCTTTCCGCGCCGAGCTTTCAGCTGACGGGCAGCGGCTGGTATGCGACCGATTTCAAGAACAGCGGCAGCAAGCCGGAAAAAAAGGCGGAAGAAGCCGCAACTGCTCCGGCGGCCTGCGGTACCGGATGCGCCTGTCATTAGGCATCGCTTGTAGCGGCCGGAAATCTGTACCGGGCGCAGGGTTCAAACTGCCCTCTGTGCCTGGGCTCAACATTCATTCAAATAACCC
>DIVE01000103.1:0-7609 GCA_002423265.1 Methylophilaceae bacterium UBA6140
ATCGGCGATTTTTCGTTCTGGCTCGGCGCCGACCATCTGCAGAATGACGCTCAGCCGATGGATTTTGTCGTGCGTGACAGCAGTGCGGGGAGCGCGGCGGCCGGTGGCATTGAAGTTTCCGGCGCAGAAAGCGACAGGGGCGACAAGGGGCAAGGCCGCCTGGTCTTTGGCGCGATCAGCAAGGACCGGAATGTGCAGGACAACGCCAAGCTCAAGCTGGCTTACGATATCAGGCAGGACATTCGTGCGGTCTATACGCTGGGCATCTGGCAGCTGGACAGCAAAAGCGATGTCGAGACTTATCTGCGAGATACGGCCGGGAATCCGGTTTACAACAGCCGGGTGCGTTTCAATGATAGCCGTTTCAACATCAGCGGTTTCAGCCCCGGCGAGAGCGAGGCGCTTCATGTCATGCAGGCACTGGATATCCGCTCGGACAGCAAGGGCTTGTTCGACTGGCAACTGAGTTTGTCCGATTATCGTTACAGCAAGGACAAGAACAGTGCATCGACGGCATCCACTGCGACGGATGCTGTTGAGCCTGGCAATCCCTACCTCAACAAGGTCGGCCGCATCGTCGATATGGCCGGTACCGGCTGGCGCGTGCTTGATTTACGCGGTACCTGGCGCCCGCAAAAACATATGATCGATATCGGTTATCACATCGATCAATATGAACTGCGGAGCAAGACCTACGGGACTGCAGACTGGCAAGCCGGCGACAAGGGCAGTCTCAGCGCCGGTGCACGCGGCGAGACTCGCACCCAGGCGCTTTATGCGCAGGATAAATGGCAACTCGATCCGCAGTGGGCGCTTACGCTCGGTGGCCGGCTGGAACACTGGCAGGCGTTTGACGGAGAAAACCGTGCAACGGTCGGCGGCAACCTGCAAACGAGCGATTACAAGAATAAAAGCGCAACGAAGTTTTCGCCCAAGTTCGGCCTTGCCTTTGAGCCGTCGCCGCAGTGGGGTTTCAGCCTGGCGTTGGGGCAGGCTTACCGGTTCCCGACCGTGAGCGAGCTGTATCAGTCGATCACCGCAGGCAATAATCTGGTGCAAAGCAACCCTGATCTCAGGCCGGAAAAAGTCTACTCCGGCGAGCTCAGCGCAGAGCGGCGCTTCGGCAACGGCCTGCTGCGGGCGACGCTGTTTCAGGAGGACAAGCATGATGCGCTGATCTCGCAGACCATCAGTACCGGCATCGGTTGTATCGGGGTGAACTGCACCTTTGTGCAGAATGTAGACAAGATCAGAACGCGGGGCATCGAGTTTGCCGGGCAGTGGCACGATTTTATGGTTCATGGGCTGGATTTCATGGGGAGTGTCACCTTGACCCACGCCCGCATACTGGAGAACGCGGGAGCGCCGGAAACCGAAGGCAACAAGCCGGTGCGGATACCGTCCAGCATGGCGAAAGCGGTGTTCACCTACCATCAGGGCAATGCCTGGACGCATAGTCTGGGCATGCGCTACAGCGGCAGACAATACAACAATATCGACAACAGTGATGTGAACGAGGATACCTACATCGCCGCCAGCAGGTTCTTTTTCGTTGACTGGCGCAGCACCTACCGCTTTGCCGATCGCTGGACAGCCGCGCTTGGCATCGATAACCTGAATGACTATCAGGCCTACGTGCGGCACCCTTATCCGCAACGCACGGCTTATCTGCAACTGAAATTCGATTACTGACGATGACGATACTGAATAAATGGACGCTGTTTTTTTATGGCTGGCTGCTTTTGGCGCCGACACTGTTGCAGGCGCATGAAGGCCATGACCATGGCCGGTCGTCACAGAGTGCGGCGCTGGCAGTTTCTCTCGCGCTGGATGAAAACGCCACGCTATGGCGGGTTGGTGTCGAAAACGGCATCGTCATCGTGCAGGCTTCGACCGACATGGGGCAAACTTTCGACCGGGGCCGCAGGCTTAACGCCAGTCCGCAGAAGATCGGCACNNAAACCCTACAGCGGGTATATCTGGTTTTCCAGATCGACCGACGGCGGGCGCACATTCAGTCAGCCGCTCATCGTCCATCGCGACCGCGCCGAAATCACGCACCGCTTCGATGCGCTGGCCGTTGCCGCCAGCGGGCGCGTCTATGTCGCCTGGATCGACAAGCGCGACCTGCACGCCGCGCAGGCCAAAAGCCAAGCCTACGAGGGTGCTGCCATTTACTACGCTTATTCCGACGATAGCGGCGCGACTTTTAGTGAGGAGCAAAAACTGGCCGACAGTAGCTGCGAGTGCTGCCGTATCGCCATCACCACCGACAGCGCGGGCAACGCAGTCGCCCTCTGGCGCCATGTGTTTGAGGGCGGCGTGCGAGATCACGCTGTCGCCAAATTTTCCGACCAGCCCCTAACGGAGGCGAAGCGCGCCAGTTTCGGCAACTGGAAGGTCGATGCCTGTCCGCATCATGGCCCTGCGCTCGCCCGTGGCGGCGATTGGGGCTGGCACATGGCCTGGTTTGATGGCGGCGAAAAGGCCGGACTCTACTATGCCCGCATGGATGGTGAGGCGTGGGTATCGTCTCCCGCCAGACGATTCGGCCTGCCGGAGCCGCAGGCCGGGCATCCCGCGCTGGCCAGCCATGGCGAGAACGTCTGGCTGGTCTGGCGCGCGCTGACGGATAAGGCGGCAGTCGTCATGCTGGCACGTTCCGATGACGGCGGCAGGCGTTGGCACGATGCCGTACAAGTTGCCGAAACCGCTGGCAGGGCGGACCATCCGCAATTGCTGACGCAGGGCGACGCCGTCTGGCTGGCCTGGAATACCGGCAAGGACGGCCTCATGATGAAAAGGCTGCAACCATGAGATGCCTGTTATCCGGTTTCCTGTTCGTGCTGGCGGTCACGGCGCATGCGGCAGAGTTTCTGCCGTTTCGCGGCGACAGCCGGGCGGTCATCGAGCAGGCCCATGCCGGACAAGCCATGATCCTGACATTCTGGTCGGTCGATTGCGCGTATTGCGCGGACGATCTGGCCCTGCTCGGTGATGTTGTCCGCCGCCACCCGCAGATCGCACTGGTGACGGTGAATACCGATGACGATGCTGCAGCCGGCAATGCAAGCAAGATGCTGAACGAGGCAGGCTTGCCCGTGCATGCGCGCTGGCGTTTCGCCGGGCACGATATCGACCGCTTGCGTTATCAGGTCGACCGCAAATGGTATGGCGAACTGCCGCGTACCTATTTCTACGACACGCGGCATCAGGTCAGGGCGGTCAGCGGCAAGCCGGCTGCCGAATGGCTGGAAGGCTGGTTACAGGATTTGAAGGCTGCGCGGCCTTAACCCGAATATTTCAACATACCGGTTCTGAAGCGAGCGGTAAATATCACGAATGCAAACTTCCTCGTCATCGTCCCGTGATCCGGTGAAATATCCGGGCTAATCAGGGCGGTCTTCTTCACTGGCCGGCTTCTGTGCAATATGCAAAGCAGCCTTGGCCAGCAGGTGGGCACTTACCGGGGCAGTGATGAACAGGAACAGCGTGGCAGCAATTTCGTGCAGGCTGATGCCGGGGTCGCTGACGCTGAAGTAGATGGCCGAGGCGATGACCATCGAGCCTACCCCCAGCGTGGTGGTTTTGGTCGGCCCATGCAGGCGCATGAAAAAGTCCGGCAACCGTGCAAGGCCGATGGAGCCCAGCAGGGTGAAGCCGGCACCGGCCAGAATCAGAAATGCCAGCAGGCTTTCGATCCAGAAATTCATTCGATGATATCCCCCCGCAACAGGTATTTGGATAAGGCCACAGTGCCGACGAAACCCATGATGGCGATCAGCAGGGCCGATTCGAAATAGGCCGAGTTGTGCGTATTGATGCCGAGCAGCACCAGGAGCGCGATGGTGTTGATATAAAGCGTATCCAGCGCCAGGATGCGATCGGTCGCATCCGGCCCGCGCACCATGCGGTAGAGGCTTAGTACCATGGCCAGCGCGATCATCGCGAAGGCGATCTGTATGGCGAGATTCAGCATGAGAATATCTCCTTCAGCGGTTTTTCATAGCGCGTTTTGATCGCCTTGATGACGGCCTCGCGGTCGTCGACGTTGAGCGCATGCACTTGCAGCACCCAGCGGCTGCGGTCGATGTCGATCGAGACGGTTCCAGGCGTCAGCGAGACGATGCTCGCCAGCAGGGTGCCGACGAACGGATCTTGCAGATCGAGCGGCACCTCGATGAAAGCCGGTTTGATACGGCCGGTCGGCCCCAGTACCAGTTTGGCGACATCAATGCTGGCGATGACGATGTCGCAGACGACGACGCCTAACAGGCGCAATGCCGGCAGCGCCTTCACCCGGGGCGGATGTTCTGGCCAGAAGCCGCGCGTCAGCAGCGGCAGACCAATTGCCAGAATCAGGGCCAGAACGCCATGCGCCAGCGAAGAGGCATTGTTGAGCGCCATCCACAGCAGAAAGATGGCGACGGAAAGTGCGGGGTGCGGAAAAAAGCGTCTCATGGTCGGGTCACCCTATGTGTGGCATCCGGGTCTGGAATTACCGCCTTGATGTAATGTTCCGGCTGGTGCAGTTGCGCGGCGGTGCGCCCGGTAAAATCCGAGACCGGCCGCGCAAAAATCAGCAACAGCAGCGAGACAGCAATCAGGCCGAAGCCGGCGAGCGTCTGGCGCAGGCAGATGCGGGGCGTTGCTTCGGTGGCGAGAGTGGCGGCAACAGTTTTCATGTCTGCCGGAGACTCCCAGAACAGGCGGCTGCCGGCTTTCGCCAGTGCAATCGTGGTCAGCAGGCCGGAGAGCAGAATCACTGTCCAGATCAGCGCTGCCATTGGCGTTTCGCTGACGGCGGAAAGCAGCATCAGTTTGCCGATAAAGCCGGAGAAAGGCGGCAAGCCTGCGGCAGTGGCTGCCAGCAGCAGAAAGCCAATCTTGAGTTTGACCGGTACCGCCGTTGCAGAAGCAAGCAGCTTGTCGCCGGTCTGGCCGCGCGACTGGGCGATGAGGCCGGAGAGCAGGAAAATAGCAGCACCGGTGATGGCCGATTGCACCAGATAGTAAAGTCCGGCGGCGGTGACGGCGCTGTTGGCCAGCGGTGGCAGCAACAGCAGTACGCCCGCAGAAGACAGCACCAGCCAGGCTGCCAGAGATTGCAGCTTTTTCGCGGTGAGTACGCCGAGTGCGGCGACGGCAATGGTTGCCAGCGCGGCGATGATCAGCCAGCCGCCGAGCAGGTCCTGTGTCGCAGCTGCCGGATCGAAGGCAATCACCTCCACGCGCAACATGGCGACGATGCCGACCTTGGTCATGATCGCGAACAAGGCGGCAACCGGGGCACCGGCGGCAGCATAGGCGTGCGGCAGCCAGAAAGACAGCGGCAGAACGGCGGCTTTGAGCAGAAACACGGTGAACAGCAGCGCACCGGCGAGCCGCACCAGAGAAGCCTCGCCGGCGGATACGGATTGCAGCTGAATGGCGATATCGGCCAGATTGAGCGTGCCCAGCGTGCCGTAAATCAGGCCGAGCGCGATCAGGAACACTGCGGAGCCCGCGAGGTTGAGCGTGACGTAGGCGAAACCGGAGCGACTTTTGTCCAGCCCGCCGCCGTGGGCGAGCAGGATGTAGGAAGCCAGCAGCATGACTTCGAAAAAGACGAAGAGGTTAAAGACATCGCCGGTGAGGAACGCGCCGTTGATGCCGACCAGTTGCAGCTGAAAGATGGCGTGAAAGTGGCGGCCTTTCCGGTCGAAACCGGCGCTGGCATAGAGCAGCGCGGCCGCTGCCAGTATCGCGGTCAGCATGACGCCCAGCGCCGCCAGGCGGTCGGCTACCAGCACAATGCCGAACGGTGGCGCCCATTCCCCCAACGCATAGGCGAGCGGCGGCAGATAGTCGGTCAGCCGGAGCAGATGGGCCGAAGCGGCCAGCAACAGCAAGGTGGAAAACGCGGCAATGCCGCGCTGCATTGCCGGGTGGCGACCGGCGGCGAGCAACAGCACGATGCTGCTGACGAACGGGATCAGTACCGGCAGGATAGGGCCGTGCAGGGTGAAGAAGGACATCATGACGGTTCGCCTTCCTTGTCGTTTTCTGCGGATTCAACCGTCATATCCACGTGGTCGTCGCCCGATTCGGAAAGTCCGCGCAATGCCAGCGTGACGATGTAGGCGGTCATGCCGAAGCCGATCACGATTGCGGTCAGCACCAGTGCTTGCGGGATCGGGTCGGTGTAGTGGCTGGCCTCGGCGCTGATGATGGGGGGCGCGTTGATGGTCAGTCTGCCGCTGGCAAACAGAAACAGATTGACCGCATAGGAAAGCAGGGTCAGGCCCAGAATGACCGGGAAGGTTCTTGCCCGCAGCATCAGGTAGACGCCACAGCTCGAAAGCAGGCCGATTGCAATTGCCAGCATCGCTTCCATCAGATTTGCTCCCCTTTATGCAGTTTTCCCAGCTCGGTGAGTATCAGCAGCACCGTGGCCACCACCACCAGATAAACGCCGAGGTCAAAGATGATGACCGAGGCCAGCTCAATATTACCCAGCAGCGGCAGGTGGAAATGGCCGTGCGTGCTGGTGAGGAAAGGCCGGCTGAAGAACCAGCTGACGAGACCGATACCGGCTGCGAAAGCAAGGCCGAGGCCCAGCAGCGGCGGGTAGTTTCTCGGCAGGCGGTTTTCGGCGAAGGTCAGGCCGCCCGCCAGCGATTGCAGGATAAGCGCAACGCCGGTGACCAGCCCTGCGACAAAGCCGCCGCCGGGCAGGTTATGACCGCGCAGGAAGATATAGACCGAGACTGCGAGTGCCAGCGGCAACAGTGGCTGCATCAGCATTTTGAGGAAAAGCGGGTGCGGCTCCTGTGCCCACAGGCGTCCGGCGCCGTCATGTTTCGGCGCCAGCACGCGCAGCTGGTCGAGCAGAGCATGGGCGCCGAGCGCCGCCATCGCCAGCACGGCGATTTCGCCGAGCGTATCGAAACCGCGGAAATCGACCAGAATGACATTGACTACATTGCTGCCGCCACCGCCGGGCACCGATTGCTGCAGATAGAAATCGGAAATGGTGCTGAACGGGCTGGTCAGCAGGGCATAGGTGGTGAACGCCATGCCGCCGCCGATACCGGCGGCGAGGAGAATGTCGCGGCCTACGCGTGCGCGCGAAGATTCTTTCGGTGAACTTTGCGGCAGGTAATAGAGCGCCAGCAGCATCAGCACGATGGTGACGACTTCGACCGAGAGCTGGGTGAGTGCGAGATCGGGGGCGGAAAAGCGCACGAAGGTCAGCGAAACGACGAGCCCGACGATGCCGATCAGTACCACGGCGAGCAGGCGGCGGTGATGCAGCAGGGTTGTGCCTATGGTGCCCAGCATCAGCGCTGCAAGCGCGATCACGGCGGCGATATCGACAGCCGAAGCGCTGCCCGCTGCCTGACTGTTACCGTTGCCGTAAGCCCAGCCACCGTAGATCAGTACGAAAGCGCAGAGCAGGGCGATGTAGCGTTGCAGTGAGCCGTTGTCCATCCAGCCCAGCATGCGTGCCGCTTGGTCGGCCATGTTCTTGTGCAGGCGTTCGAAAGCGGTTCTGCTGTTGAGCGAGGGCAGCTTCTCGTTCCATCGGATCAGAGTTGCGCGTTGGGCATAGAGCGCCACGCCGCCC
>DIVE01000103.1:7652-9880 GCA_002423265.1 Methylophilaceae bacterium UBA6140
CGTGGCGGCTCATGTGGCTGGCGCGGCAGATCGACCGGGTCGCCGTTGAAGAAGACGTCATGGATGAAGCGGGCCGAGTAGGCGACGGCCAGAATACCGGCGATGGTGGCGAATATCGGCAATATCAGATGTGCACCGTCGAAGCCGGTAAACAGCACTGCTTCGGTAAAGAACATTTCCTTGCTGAGAAAGCCGTTCAACAAGGGCACGCCCGCCATCGAACCGGCAGCGACCATGGCCAGCGTCGCCGTCACCGGCATCAGTTTGAACAGGCCGTTGACGCGGCGCATGTCGCGCGTGCCGCATTCGTGATCAATGATGCCCGCCGCCATGAACAACGAGGCCTTGAAGATGGCGTGATTGATGATGTGGAAGACGCCGGCCACCACCGACATCGGTGTGCTGAGACCGAACAGCAGGGTGATGAGGCCGAGGTGGCTGATGGTGGAGTAGGCCAGCAAGCCCTTGAAGTCGTTGCGATACATGGCGAGCCAGGCGCCGTAGACCAGTGTGATGGCGCCGATGGTGCTGACGCTGAAGAGCCAGGCATCGGTGCCGGACAGCACCGGATAAAGCCGGGCCAGCAGGAACACACCGGCCTTGACCATGGTGGCCGAATGCAGATAGGCGGAAACCGGTGTCGGCGCAGCCATCGCGTTCGGCAACCAGAAATGGAAGGGAAATTGCGCCGACTTGGTGAAAGCGCCGAGCAATATCAGCGTGAGGATCAGCGGGTAACGTGCATCTGCCCTGATGACGTCTGCGGCGATGATGATGTCGGTGAGCTCGTAACTGCCGGCGACTTGTCCCAGTACGATGATGCCGGCGAGCAGGGCCAGTCCGCCGCCGCCGGTGACCACCAGTGCCATGCGGGCGGCGATGCGCGATTCGTGCGCTTCGGATTTGTAGGCGATCAGCAGGAAGGACGAGAGGCTGGTGATCTCCCAGAACACCACCATCATCAGCAGGTTTTCCGACAGCACGATGCCGAGCATGGCCGACATGAACAGCAGCAGCAAAGCGTAGAAACGGCCGAGCTTGTCCTTGTCCGGCAGGTAGTAGTAGGCGTAGAGCACGACCAGCATGCCGATGCCGAGAATCAGGATGGCGAACAGCATGCCCAGTCCGTCGAGACGGAAGGCCAGGTTGAAGCCGTAAGCGGGTAACCACTCAAGCGGCATCAGTACCGTTTGGCCGGAAACGACCAGCGAGAACAAGGGTACCAGCAATGCCAGCGAGACCGCCATCACGGCGCCTGCGGCGATGGCGGCAGGCTTGCGGCCGCGACTTTCAGCCAGCAATGGCAGCAGTACGCCGGCGAAGGCGACCAGCAATGCCAGCGGCAGCAGAAGAGCGTCAGGTGAAGTTTCAGGCATGTCGGGCTACAATCAAAAGCGGCATGTGTCGGATTCTTATAGTCAGTTCCGGCGTGGAATTGGTTCAAAAAGGCACCGGATTCAGTATCCGTGCACGCACTGACAGACAGTCAAGGTCAGGCTCGGCAAAATTATAGCATGGCAAAAATCGCGGCCCGGCGGCTTGGCTCATGCGCCGCTACTTGAAATGAGGTGCAAGTATCCTCAACTAGGAGGCAATTCAATATTCACTTTGAGAGGGCAATATGCGCTTCGATAAACTGACCACCAAATTCCAGCAGGCGATCGCCGATGCGCAAAGCATCGCCGTCGGCAACGATAACCCCAGCATAGAAGCGCAGCATCTGCTGCAGGCGCTGCTGCAACAGGAGGACGGCAGCACTTCTTCGCTGCTCGGCCATGCCGGCGTCAATCTGCTGCCCTTGCGCGCGGCGCTGCAGCAATCCATCAAGAATCTGGCAAAGATCGAGAACAACGCGGGCGAGGTGGCCATTTCGCGCGACCTCAACAATCTTCTGAACCTGACCGACAAGCATGCCCAGCAGCGCGGCGATACCTATATCGCCAGCGAGATGTTTCTGCTGGCGCTGGCGGATGACAAGGGCGAAACCGGCAGGCTGCTGAAGCAACATGGTCTCAACAAGGCGGCGCTGGAACAGGCGATTCTGGCAGTGCGCGGCGGCGAGCAGGTACAGGATGCGGAAGCCGAGGGAAGCCGCGAAGCACTGAAGAAATATACGCTGGACCTTACCGAGCGGGCGCGCATGGGCAAGCTCGACCCGGTGATCGGCCGCGATGACGAGATCCGCCGGGCGATTCAGGTGCTGCAACGCCGCACCAAGAACAACCCGG
>DIVE01000011.1 GCA_002423265.1 Methylophilaceae bacterium UBA6140
GAATCGACCAGTTCGGCAAGAAGGAGGCTCTGGGTTACAAGCGCGAAGTCGAGAAGCTCGAGCGCTCTATCGGCGGTATCAAGGAAATGGGCGGCTTGCCGGATGCCATTTTCATTATTGACGTCGGCCATGAAAGCGGCGCTGTGACTGAAGCAGCCAAGCTGGGCATTCCCGTCATCGGCGTTGTCGATACCAACAATTCTCCGGACGGCATCGCTTACGTGATTCCCGGTAACGACGATTCAAGCCGCGCGATTCGCCTATATGCCCGCGGTATCGCTGACGCGGTACTCGAAGGCCGCAGCAATGCAATTGCCGAAATCGTCAAATCCGCAACCGAAGAAGAATTCGTTGAAGTGGAAGAAACCGCAGCGGAATGACCCTGAAAAAAGGGGCTCTTAAGCCCCTTTTTTTATATTCGAATTTATTGAATCAATAGCATATCTAGGAGTTAAAGCATGGCTGAAATTACCGCCGGCATGGTCAAGGAATTACGTGAGCGCACAGATGCGCCGATGATGGATTGCAAGAAGGTGTTGACAGAAGCCAATGGCGATATGGCCAAGGCGGAAGAGTTGCTGCGCGCGCGTCTGGGCAGCAAGCTGAGCAAGGCTGCAGGCCGTGTTGCAGCTGAAGGTTCGGTTGGCATTTATGTCAGCACCGATGGCAAGCAGGGCGCAATTGTCGAAGTCAACTGCGAAACCGACTTTGTCGCCAAGAACGATGACTTTCTTGCACTGACCCGCAGCCTGGCTGAAGTTGTTGCAAACCATAACCCGGCTGATGTCGCTGCGCTGTCGGCAATGAAGATCGGTAACGAAGTGATCGAAGATGCACGTGCCCAGCTGATCGGCAAGATCGGCGAGAATGTCACTATTCGCCGCTTTGCCGGTATCGCGGCAAAAGGCAAGCTGGTCAGCTACCTTCATGGCGGCAAGATCGGCGTGGTGGTTGATCTGGTCGGTGGCAATGAGACTTTGGCCAAGGATATTGCGATGCACATCGCCGCTTCCAAGCCGGTCGCACTTTCAAGAGATGATGTGCCTGCCGAATTGATCGAAAAGGAGCGCGCAATCGCCACGCAGAAGGCTGCAGAATCCGGCAAGCCCGAGTTCGCGGCCAAGATGATCGAAGGCTCGGTGCAAAAGTATCTGAAGGATGTTGCCCTGCTGGATCAGATTTTCGTCAAGGACCCGACCGGCAAACAGACTGTCGAGCAGCTGCTCAAGGCCAACAATGCCAGCGTCGCTTCCTTCACCATGTACGTGGTGGGCGAGGGTATTGAGAAGAAAGTCACCGACTTCGCTGCCGAAGTCGCTGCTGCTGCCAAGATATAAGACATAATGCACAGCGAGCTGTGCAAAAATGTCATAATGCAAAACGTTAGCGGCGCATCAAACGATGCTGCCGTTAACGTTTTTGTTTGATGGATTCAGGAAAACCTGAGCAACAACAATATTAGTTTTTTCTACGGAAGCGATATGTCCGACGTATCTCACAGTTCATCGCAAACAATCTCCGGCAATCCGGCCTACAAACGCATTTTGCTCAAGCTCTCCGGCGAAGCCCTGATGGGCGATGACAGCTACGGCATCAACCGCAACACCATTTCCCGCATCGTCAGTGAAATCAATGAAGTCGTCGGACTGGGCGTGCAGGTTGCTGTGGTGATCGGTGGCGGCAATATCTTTCGTGGCGTTGCGCCGGCCGCAGAAGGCATGGACAGAGCCACTGCCGATTACATGGGCATGCTGGCTACCGTGATGAACGCATTGGCGCTGCAGGACGCGATGAAGCATATCGGGCTCAAGGCACGGGTGCAGTCTGCGCTCAACATCGAACAGGTGGCCGAACCCTATATCCGTGGCAAGGCCATGCGCTATCTGGAAGAAGGCCGTGTAGTGATTTTCGGCGCAGGTACCGGCAACCCGTTCTTTACTACCGACACCGCCGCCGCATTGCGCGGCATGGAAATGAATGTCGACATCGTACTCAAGGCGACCAAGGTGGACGGTGTTTATACCGATGACCCGAAGACGCACCCCGATGCAATGCGTTATAAAACCATTAGTTTCGACGAAGCCATCATCAAGAATCTCAAGGTCATGGACGCAACGGCGCTGACCTTGTGCCGCGACCAGAACCTGCCCATCTGCGTATTCAGCATATTCAAGCAGGGCGCACTCAAGCGCGTTGTGATGGGTGAAGACGAAGGTACCAAAGTATTGCCGTAACGGCAGACACACGACAGCAAAAGTAAGGAGAAAATCGTGCTGGAAGAATTGAGAAAAAACGCCGACCAGAAGATGCAGAAATCCCTGGAAGCATTGAAAACAGACCTTGCCAAGATTCGCACGGGCCGTGCACATACCGGTCTGCTGGATCATGTCATGGTCGAGTATTACGGTTCCATGGTAGCCGTCAACCAGGTTGCCAACGTGAATCTGGGCGATGCGCGCACACTGAACGTGCAGCCTTATGAAAAGAATTTGGTGTCCAAGGTGGAAAAGGCCATCCGCGACTCCGACCTGGGCCTCAATCCAGCCACAAACGGCGATATCATCCGCGTGCCGATGCCAATGCTGACAGAAGAGCGTCGCAAGGAGATGACAAAAATCGTTCGTACCGAAGGCGAAAATGCGAAAGTTGCCTTGCGCAACATCCGGCGCGACGGCAACGATGCGCTGAAAAAACTGATCAAGGACAAGGAAATCAGCGAGGATGACGAACGCCGCATGCAGGACGAGATTCAGAAGCTGACTGACAAGTATGTCGCTGAAGTCGACAAGCTCCTGCAAGTCAAAGAAGCCGAACTGATGGCTGTTTGACCGCGCCGGTCTGAACCTGCACGTGCATTATTCAATATTGGAGCACTGATGGCATTGTTTGGCAGCTCCACCAAATCGATTCCCGATACGCATCATGTCCCGCGGCACATTGCTGTCATCATGGACGGCAATGGCCGCTGGGCAAAAAAACGCTTCCTGCCCAGGGTCGCCGGGCACAAGCGTGGCGTTGAGACTGTCCGCGAGATGGTTAAATCGTCTGCTGCGCTCGGCGTCGAATTTCTGACCCTGTTTGCATTTAGCAGCGAGAACTGGCGCAGACCGGCAGAAGAAGTCAGTTTTCTGATGGGGCTTTTTCTTGAAGCGCTCAATCAGGAAGTCAGCAAGCTCCATCAAAACAACATCCGCATGGTGGTGATCGGTGATCGATCGCAGTTTGATGATGTCTTGCGCGCGCACATCGAGGCTTCCGAAAAGCTCACCAGGGACAATACCGGCCTGACCCTGACCATTGCTGCCAATTATGGCGGGCGCTGGGACTTGATGCAGGCTTGCAACAAGCTGATGCTGGAATCCCCGGGAAAAGCCGGGCAGTATTCCGAAGATGATCTGACACGGCATCTTGCCATGCACTATGCCCCCGAGCCGGATCTTTTCATCCGCACGGGTGGCGAAAAGCGCATCAGCAATTTTCTGCTGTGGCAGTTGGCGTATACCGAGCTTTATTTCACCGATACCCTGTGGCCGGATTTTGACAAATCCGCATTCGATCAGGCGATCAGGTCCTTTCAGACCCGCGAGCGCCGTTTCGGCCGCACCAGCGAACAATTGCAACCCGAGATGAAAGCCGAGTCTGCCAAACATGCTTAAAGCAAGGGTATTGACCTCGCTGGTACTCGTGGCCGGGTTTCTTGGTGCAGTTTTTTTGTTACCGGACATGTATTGGGCATTCCTCATGCTCGCCGTGATTGCGCTGGCCTTTCATGAATGGGGTGGCATGGCAGGCCTGAGCACGGCCGGGCGCTATTTTTATACAGTCATTCCTTTGCTTGCCGGTGCTTTGGTGATTCTGGCGGATGATATTGGCATGGCGGAATTGCAGCCGCAGGTGGTGTTCTACGCGATCCTGATGGCGACCATATTCTGGTTGGTTGTTTCGCCGATATGGCTGACTACGCGTATGCTGGTAAGGCAGCCGGTTGTTCTCGCTGCGATCGGCATTATTATTCTTTTTCCCACCTGGGTTGCATTAGTCAGTATGCGCGGCATCAGTCCCTGGTTGCTGCTTCTGGTCATGGCGACGGTATGGATTGCCGATATTGCTGCCTATTTCGCAGGCAAACGATTCGGCAAACACAAGCTGGCGCCGCAGATCAGCCCGGGGAAAACCTGGGAGGGAGTGTTCGGTGCATGGTTTGCAGTGATCGTCTATGGCCTGATTCTTTGTACAAGCCTGTCACTGAGTTATTGGCTGATCGTCGGATTGCTTGGCATAACCGTACTCAGCGTCATGGGTGATCTGTTTGAATCGCTGATCAAAAGACAGGCCGGTGTCAAAGACAGCGGACACGTGCTTCCGGGCCACGGCGGCGTAATGGACAGAATCGATGGCCTGACTTCCAGCATGCCGATCGTGATGTTCTTCATTTATTTCCCAACCTATTTCATGGTGATCGAGTCTTTCCATGCATGAAGTGAAACTGGTCACGATCCTCGGTGCCACCGGCACCATAGGCAAACAGACGCTCGATGTCATCTCGCGCCATTCTGATAAATTCAGTGTATTTGCCCTGACGGCAAATGCCAGCGCCGATGCACTTTTCGGGCAATGTCAGCAATACCTTCCCCGCTATGCCGTGCTGCTCGACGAACCGGCAGCAG
>DIVE01000106.1:0-4999 GCA_002423265.1 Methylophilaceae bacterium UBA6140
ATCTTCTCTCTACGTCCGCCTGTGTACCGGTCAACCGCATTGATGCCCTGAAGCGGTCTCAGGCTTTTGGTTTTTTGAAGCTGTCTATCAATAACAAAACGACACCGGCGCTGATGGCCGAATCCGCTACGTTGAATGCGGGCCAATACCATTGCTGGTAATGGAAAAACAGGAAATCAACCACATAGCCCAGCGTCAACCTGTCGTACAGATTACCCAGCGCACCGCCCAAAATTAAGGCCAGCGCAAAACAAAAAAGTTTCTCGGTTTTGTGCTTGCGCAGCAAATAGACGATGACTACCGAAGCAATCGCTGCGACAGCGCTGAAAAAGAAGCGCTGCCAGCCGCCGGCCGCGGCCAGAAAACTGAAGGCAGCGCCTTCGTTGTGATAACGAACGAGGTCGAAGAATACTGTCAGCGGCAGATGCTCGCCATAGGCAAATGCCTGCAACACTAAATGCTTGGTGTATAAATCCAGCGCAATCACAACTGCGCTCAGTGCCAGCCATCGATAAAGTAAAGGTAGATTCATAGATCGTCATTCCGGCAGCAGCCGGAATCCATATTCAAGTTGAATACGAACGGCAGGATTCCGGCTGCTGCCGGAATCAACAACTGCTCAAGCATGGGTCCGTGGCTCGCCGTTGCCGAACAGGTTGCTGACGCAGCGGCCGCAAATGGCCGGATGTGCCGCATCGGCGCCGACATCCTCACGATAGTGCCAGCAGCGCTCGCACTTGGCATGCGCACTCGGTGTCACTTCGATCCTCTCGACCACCTCGTGGCCGACATGATGCACGCTAGCGCGTGAGACGATCAGCACGTAGCGCAGATCGTCACCCAGCCGCGCGAGCGATTCATAGGTCTTGCCAACGGCGTGAATATCCAGCTCGCACTGCAGCGAGGAGCCAACCAGACCCTGCGCCCGCTTCTCCTCGATCGCCTTGTTGGCGAGCGCCCGCACTGCCAGTATGCGCTCCCATTGTTCCAGCTCGACCTCGCTCAAACCGTGCGCCGGCAGGCTATACCAGTGATCCTCGAAGACAGTGGCCTCGCTGTCGAGGCCCAGCGTCTGCCAGATTTCGTCAGCCGTGAAGCTCAGGATAGGCGTCATCAGGCGCATCAGAGCATGTGTGATGTGATGCAGGGCGCTCTGCGCCGCACGGCGCGCGTGCGAGGACTCACCCGAAGTGTAGAGCCGGTCTTTCAGAATATCGAGGTAAAAACCGCCGAGATCTTCCGAGCAGAAACTTACAAACTTCTGCACCGCCAGATGAAACTCGTATTTGTCGTAATCAGCGCGAACCCGGTCCTGCAGCCCCTGCGTCAGGAACAAGGCATAACGGTCTATCTCCAGCCATTGCTCTGGTGGTAGCAAGTCCTTGTTCGCATCGAAATCCGCCAGGTTGGCAAGCAGGAAGCGCAGCGTGTTGCGGATGCGGCGGTAGCCCTCGGCCACGCGCTTGAGAATCTCGTCGGAAATGGTCAGCTCGCCGGAGTAATCGGTCGAAGCGACCCACAGGCGCAGGATGTCCGCACCATAGGTATCCATCACCTTCTGCGGCGCGACGACATTGCCCTTGGATTTGCTCATCTTGTGGCCGGAACCGTCGACGACGAATCCATGCGTCAGCAGCGCGCCGTATGGCGCGTGACCGTCGATGGCGCAACCGGTCAGCAATGAGGACTGGAACCAGCCGCGATGCTGATCGGAGCCTTCCAGGTAAAGATCGGCCGGATGCTGTAATTCCGGGCGGCGCTTGAGCACGGCCGCGTGCGTGGCGCCGGAATCGAACCAGACATCCAGCGTATCGGTCACTTTTTTGTACTGCGCTGCATTTTCCGGCGCATGCTGCGCAAGAAAAGCGGCACCATCGAGCGAAAACCAGGCTTCGATACCCTGCTGTTCTACTTGCAGCGCGACTTTTTCCAGCAATTCCAGCGTCTGCGGATGCGGCTCGCCGGTTTCCTTGTGCACAAACAGCGGCATCGGCACGCCCCAGTTGCGCTGACGCGATACGCACCAGTCCGGGCGGTTCCTGATCATCGCCTCCAGCCGCGCGCGACCCCAGGACGGAAAGAACTCGGTGTTGGCAACGGCCTGATTGGCATGCTCGCGCAAGGTCTTGCCGGAAGCATCCTGCTCGTTCATGCCAATGAACCATTGATGGGTCGCACGGAAGATCACCGGCGTCTTGTGACGCCAGCAGTGCGGGTAACTGTGATTCAAACGTGCCGAAGCCATCAGCACGCCGTTGGTCTGCAAGGTTTCAATCACCGCCTTGTTGGCATCCCAGATGCTCATGCCGGCGAAAAGCTCGACCCGGCTGTAGAACTTGCCGTCGTCACCGACCGGATTATCGACCGGCAGGTTGTAAAGCATGCCGACCGCATAGTCTTCCAGACCATGCGCGGGCGCCGTATGCACCAGACCGGTACCGGCGTCTGTGGTGACATGGTCGCCGCAAATGACCGGCACCTGACGCGCATAGAACGGATGCTGCAGTGCCAGATGCTCGAGCGCCGCCCCCTTGCAACTCGCCAGTGTCAGCGGCCGCTCCTCACCGTAACGGCCAAGCGTCGCCTCTGCCAGCGCATGGGCCAGAATCAGCAAGCCACGACCGGTTTGAATCAGATCGTAATCAAGCTCAGGATGCACACAGACCGCCTGGTTGGCCGGCAGTGTCCACGGCGTCGTAGTCCAGATCACGGCATAGGCGTCATCGGTCACCGTGACGCCAAACGCCTTGCTCAATACAGCCTTGTCCACTACCTTGAAACCGACATCGATCGCCGGCGAGTTCTTGTCTTCGTACTCGACTTCGGCTTCTGCCAGCGCGGAACCGCAATCCACGCACCAATGCACAGGTTTGCTGCCCTGATACAGGTAGCCGTTTTTGTAAATGTCGCCGAGTGCGCGCATGATATCGGCCTCGGTGCGGTAATCCATGGTCAGGTAGGGATGCTCCCAGTCGCCCAGCACGCCGAGACGGATGAAATCCTTTTTCTGCCGTTCCACCTGCTCTGCCGCATAGGCGCGGCACAGTTCGCGGAACTTGGCCGGCGCGATATCCTTGCCGTGCAGTTTCTCCACCACCAGCTCGATCGGCAGGCCGTGACAGTCCCAGCCCGGCACGTAAGGCGCATCGAAGCCGTCCAGCGTCTTCGCCTTGATGATGATGTCTTTCAGGATCTTGTTGACCGCATGACCGATGTGAATGTCGCCATTGGCATAAGGCGGGCCGTCGTGCAGGATGAATTTTTTCGCGCCCTGACGCGCCTTGCGGATACGCTCATAGAGCTTTTTTTCCTGCCATTGCTTCAACCATTGCGGCTCGCGCTTGGCAAGGTCGCCGCGCATGGGGAAAGCCGTGTCCGGAAGATTCAGTTTGTATTTGGCGTTTTTATCGTCTGTCATGTTTCGAGCTTAAAGTATTGGCGTGCCTGATGGGCATCGCGGGCGATCCAGAGTTTCAGTGTTTCAACATCGGCGAACTTCATTTCATCGCGTATCTTCTGCATGAAATGCACGCGCACGTGTCTGCCGTAAATATTCTGCTGGAAATCGAACAAATGTACTTCCAGCGTCGGCTTGCCGTTCTGTTTGACGGTAGGGCGCACGCCGAGACTGGCAACACCCGGCAGACAGTTTTCCGCCAAACCTTCCAATTTTACCGCATAGACCCCGAAAAACGGCGGCCTGTCGTGCAGCATGTGGATATTGGCCGTGGGGTAACCCCAGGTACGGCCGACCTTGTCACCATGCACGACCTTGCCGCTGATGCTGTAATCGCGCCCCAGCAGAGACCGTGCCTGTTGCAGATCGCCCGCCGCCAGCGCATTGCGGACAGCCGTGCTGGAAATGCGCCGACCGTCGATCTTGACATCCGGCAGACTGATGATATCGAAGCCCGCAGCGGCAAAATCCGCGCGTGAACCTCGTCTGTTGGCACCAAAGCGAAAATCGTCGCCGACCAGCACCGCTTGCACATTCAGCGACTGCCTGAGGATGCGCTGCATGAAATCCTCGGCGGTGACCTCTGCAAAACGCCGGTTGAAGCGGCAGACATAAACCAGATCGACGCCCGCCTCTGCGAACAGTTCGAGTTTCTCGCGCAAAGAGGCAAGGCGGGCCGGCGCATTAGCCGGCACAAAAAACTCGCGTGGATGCGGCTCGAAAGTCATCACCGCAGATTTGCAGCCGCGCTGCTGCGCAGCCTCGATCAATGCGCGCAACAAGGCCTGATGACCAAGATGCATGCCGTCGAAATTACCGATCGCCAGCGCCAGCGGGCTGCCTTCGGCCTGATGAAAATGCCGGAAAATAAGCATCCTAGAGCTGTGTCCTCCGCATGTAATCCCGCAAACGGAACCCCATCAGCCAGAGACAGGCAAAATAGATACCTGCGCCCAGCAGCACCAGCCCCAACAGATGCGTTAATTTGCTCATTGCAGTGTAATCCAGCCAGTCAGTCTGTGTGCCTGCAGCGAAATACAGCACCGCCGCCATTGCCAGCAAGGCCACCAGCAGCTTGGCCATGAAGAGCAGCCAACCTGAACCGGGCTTGTAGATATCAGCCTTGCGCAAATGATAGTAGAGCAGTCCGGCATTGATGCAGGCGCCGAGTCCGATGGCGAGTGCCAGCCCGGCGTGCCGCAAATCCATGCCGAAAACGAACAACAGATTCATGAACTGCGTCGCCACCAGCGTGAAAACGGCGATCTTGACCGGGGTCTTGATGTTCTGACGGGAATAGAAGGCCGGTGCCAGCACCTTGACCATGATCAGCCCGAACAGGCCCAGACTATAGGCCACCAAGGCCTGGCGCGTCATCCAGACGTCATGATCGGTAAATGCGCCATAATGGAACAGGCTGGTGATCAAGGGCACTGCCAGCACAGCAAGTGCCACTGCTGCAGGCAGTGCCAGAATGAACGTCAGCCGCAAACCCCAATCCATCAGCGCCGAATATTCGCCATCGGCCTTGTCGGCATAGGA
>DIVE01000106.1:5004-6311 GCA_002423265.1 Methylophilaceae bacterium UBA6140
CTGCCGGAAACCAGAAAGGAAGCGAAGATCGTATTGATCAGCAACGAAATCTGCGCAATCGAAACACCGAACACCGCAGGCCCCATCAACTTCAAAACCCGCCACACGCCCTCGTCCCGCAGGTTCAGACTGATGCGCGGCAACATACCGATTCTGACCAGAAAGGGTATCTGGAAACAGAGCTGCAACATGCCGCCGACGAACACCGCCCAGGCCAGCACCTTGACCGGCGGATTGAAATCGTCGGCGAAGCACAGCGCGGCGACAATGAAGGCGACATTGAGCCAGACCGGCGTGAAGGCGGGCACAGTAAACCTGCCGTAAGTGTTGAGCAAACCGCCGGCCAGCGACACCAGCGAAATGAACAGAATATAAGGAAAGATGATGCGCAGCAGATCGATCGTCAGCGCGAATTTTTCCGGATCGCCGGCAAAACCCGGCGCGCTGATGTACACAATGAACGGTGCGGCGACCATGCCGATGATGGTCACCACCACCAGTGCCAGACCCAGCAAGGTTGCGACATGATTAACCAGCGATTGCGTTTCTTCATGGCCGCGCTGGTTCTTGTATTCGGCCAGAATCGGGACGAACGCCTGCGAAAAGGCACCTTCGGCAAATAGTCGACGCAACAGGTTGGGTATCTTGAAGGCGACAAAAAAAGCGTCGGTATAAAGCCCGGCACCAAAAACCCGGGCTATCAGCGTATCACGGACAAAGCCCAGCACGCGCGATAAAAATGTCATACTGCCGACCGCAGCCAGTGCTTTCAGCAGATTCATAGAGTCGCTATTGTTGAAGATTGCATTGAAGCTTGATTCAATTGAATTTTACGAAAGCAGGATTTTAGCACGCCGACTTGGTAACCCTCTATTCTGCCTTGCAATTAGAAACAAAAAAGGCTACTATGCACGGCTTCGTATTTTGATACCCAGGTTAGCGCTGAATTTCAGCCAACTGGCCACTGAATAACTGGAACAGGAAACATTATGGCAAATACCGCACAAGCAAGAAAACGTGCCCGTCAAGCAGTAGCAGTCAATGCGCACAACACAAGCCTGCGCTCTACATTGCGCACCGCGATCAAGAAGGTCGTCAAGGCAGTTGAAGGTGGCGACAAGGCCGCAGCAACTGCGGCATTTGCTGCCAACATCAGCATCATCGACCGCATCGCTGACAAGAAAATCATTCACAAGAACAATGCCGCCCGTCACAAGAGCCGCCTGAGCGCTGCCATCAAGGCAATGGCTTAATCCAGCCAATACCCATAAAAAAGCCGAACATGACGTTCGGCTTTTTTATTTCGC
>DIVE01000133.1:0-5745 GCA_002423265.1 Methylophilaceae bacterium UBA6140
GAATTGGTAGACGCGCACGGTTCAGGTCCGTGTGCCGCAAGGTCTGGAGGTTCGAGTCCTCTTCTGGGCACCAGATACTGCAACACCCTTCTTCATTCTACCCCATTCGCGGCATCCCCTTTTCATGCAAACCATTTCTTTCAAGCTAACGCACGAGCACATTGCCTTGTGCGATTTGCTGAAACTGACCGGCATTGCAGACAGCGGCGGCCGAGGCAAAAGCATGGTGGCAGATGGGCTGGTGATACTGAACGGCGAAACAGAATATCGAAAAACTGCGAAAATCCGCGCAGGCGACACTGTTCGATGCGAAGAAACGGAAATCATCGTCGAGGCCGCCATTTGAGCAAATCGCTCAGGCTGCCCCTACTTCAGCGCATAGATAGCCGGCAGGTTACGCCACCAGCCGTAAACATCCATGCCGCAACCGAAGACATAGCGATCCGGTAACTGCAATCCGACAAAATCCGCACGAATCGGCTTTTGCCTGTCCAGCAGCTTCTCCGCCAGCACCGCAATAACTACACGCAACGCACCCAGCTCCAGACATTTCTCACGGATGGCCGCCAATGTGTGGCCTTCATCCAGAATGTCGTCCAGTATCAGCACGGTTCTGCCTGCGACATTTTCGCCCGGCATCACTTTCCAGACCAGATTCCGGCCTTCTGTCTGATTGTGATAGCGGCTCGCCTGCACGTAGTCGAATTCGAGCGGAAAAGCCAGCAGGGGTAAAAGTTGACCGGTAAAGGCAACGCCGCCNNCTATGGCAGCGTTGACTTCATCGGTGCTGACAAGCAGATCGGCGTTCTTGAGAAATTCAGCAGGTGCATGCCGGCTCACGAGATTTCAACTCCCAGATCTTTCAGATACTGCCTGAACTCGGCACCGATCTCGGGATGACGCAAGGCGAATTCGACATTAGCTTTCATGTAGCCGAGCTTGCTACCGCAGTCATAGCGTTTTCCATCGAAGCGATAGGCAATCACCTTCTCGTCGGCAAGCAAGGCGGAAATCGCATCGGTCAACTGAATCTCGCCACCCTTGCCGGGCTCGACCTTTTCCAGCAGATCGAAAATTCTCGGCGTCAAAACATAACGGCCGACCACGGCCAATGTCGATGGCGCATCTTCCGGTCTAGGCTTCTCTACAATGCTTTTCACTGCCGAAATATCGCCATCGGCGCCACCGGTATCGACGATGCCATAGCTGGCCGTCTCGCTTGGCAACACATCTTCGACACCGAGAATGGAGCTGCCGGTTTCCTCGAACAGCGCTGTCATTTGCTGCATGGCCGGGATTTTGCCGTCGATCAGGTCGTCGGCGAGTATCACCGCGAACGGCTCGTTACCGACTGCCGGCCTGGCGCACAGCACGGCATGCCCCAGACCCAGCGCTTCGGGCTGGCGGATGTAGATGCAGGACACGCCCTTGGGCAGAATCCGGCGTATCGCTTCCAGCGTCTTCTCCTTGCCGCTCGACTCCAGCTTGGCCTCCAGCTCGAACGAAGTATCGAAATGATCCGGGATGGAGCGCTTGTTGCGCCCGATGACGAATATCAGATCAGTAATTCCGGCAGCAATCGCCTCTTCGGCTGCATACTGGATCAAGGGAATATCCACGATCGGCAGCATCTCTTTCGGACTGGCCTTGGTCGCGGGTAGAAATCTGGTGCCGAGACCGGCGACCGGAAAAACAGCTTTAGTGATTTTTTTCAAGATTCGAACCCCAATGTATCGTCGATGAAGGCAAGGTCAAACCGGCGGATTTCGCTTCCTGATTGACATCGCCCGTGTATTCTTCAACCCAGAGCTTGAGCTCTGTCTTGATCGTTTTCTCTTCGGAACTCAACGCGCCTTCGACCCATTTTATCAAGTTGGCGACCCAGGTGCTGTCCGCAGTGCGGGCGATTGCCACCCGCAGCTTGGGGTGAGGCGTCGGCAACGTATGCTCGTCATTCGCCAGCAGCTCTTCATAGAGCTTCTCGCCAGGCCGCAGACCGGTATATTCGATTCTGATTTCGCCTTCCTGCAATCCCGACAGCCTGATCATGTCACGGGCCAGATCGGCAATCCTGACCGGCTCGCCCATGTCCATGACAAAGATCTCGGCGCCGGTGCCCATGACGCCGGCCTGCATCACGAGCTGCGCAGCCTCAGGAATGGACATGAAAAAACGGGTGATCTCCGGGTGCGTAACCGTGATCGGCCCGCCTTTGGCGATCTGCTCACGGAACTTCGGAATCACGCTGCCGCTGCTGCCGAGCACGTTGCCGAAGCGCACGATGACAAAACGTGTGCCATTTGCTTCCTGCAATCCCTGACAAACCATTTCCGCCAGACGTTTGCTTGCCCCCATCACATTGGTCGGATTGACCGCCTTGTCGGTCGAAACGAGCACAAACTGCCTTACACCAGTCTGCTTGCAAGCGCGGGCCAGCACATGAGTACCGAGCACATTATTGGACAAGGCCTCCCCGACATTCTGATGCTCCATCAGGGGCACATGCTTGTAGGCCGCCGCATGAAAAACCGTAGAAGGCCGGTAACGAGACAACAATGAATGCAGCCGGTTTTCATTTCTGATATCGCCGACAATATAAACGATCTCGCAACTCGAACTATCGGCGGCAAACTCCTGCTCAAGCTGATAGAGCGCAAACTCCGACATATCGTAACAGATCAGCACAGACGGTTTGAATCGGGCAATTTGCCTGCACAACTCCGCACCGATCGAACCGCCCGCGCCGGTCACCATCACTGTTTTTGCTTCAAGCAGGCCGTACAGCGCAGCCGTATCGAGCGTGACCGGGTCTCGCCCGAGCAAATCTTCAACCTCGATCGGCCGCAGTTCGGAGATCGTCACCTTGCCGCTCATCAGGTCTTCGAATGAAGGCACCGTCAGCACTTCCAGCTTGCACTCGTTGGCTATCTGCACCGCGCGTTTACGCGCCTCGTGCGCGACCGAAGGCATTGCAACGATCACATTACGCACCGAAAGCCGCGCAGCAATCTCAGGTAAGCGGTCAATGCTGCCCAGCACTTCGATCCCATGAATCTGGCGCCCATGCATGATACTGTCGTCATCCAGAATACCGACCACACGCCACTCACCACTGCGCGACAGGTCCTTGACCAGACTCACCGCCGGCACCCCGGCGCCAACAACGATCACGGGCTTACCCTGCTTGCCGGCGTAGCCGTAAAGCCGGTGCTCTTTCCACATTCTGTAGGAAAAACGGCTGCCGGCCATCAGCACCAACAGCAGAATGGGATCAACAATCAGAACGGTTCTCGGCACCACGACATCATCCGGCTGAAACATGAACATCACGGCAGCCACGACAACCGCAGAAAAAATCAGCGCCTTCAGAATACGATAAAGATCCGGAATACTGGCAAACCGCCAGACGCCCTGATATAGCCCGAACATGACAAATATGGCGGCTTGCAAAGGGATGACCCAGCTTGCGGTTTCCCAGACCACACTGACAAAGTGATCCGGCAAGTCGAAGTTGAATCGCAGCATGTAAGCAAACCACCACGCAAACACGGCTGCGATAACGTCATGCAGCAGCGCAAAAAACGTCAGGCGATTTATCAGCGTTTTTGGCATNNGCCGGCAGAACCTGCGCCATTTCGTATCGATCAACAGCATGAGCACGCTATAGATCAGTGTCCACAATAACAGCACTCCGGCCTGCTGACGTTGATTCAACTCAAACAGCAACAGGGCTGAACCGGCGGTCAATATCATCAACACAACTTCGGCGATGGCGGTTTTTTTATGCCCCCAGCCAAGTTGCACCAGGCGCTGGTAATAATGCGTTTTATGCGCCTGCCAAACTCTCTCGCCGCGCAGAATTCTCTTCAAGATCGTCACTGTAGCATCCACGATAAACGGTGAAAAAACCAGCAACGGAAACCATAAGGGCCAAATGCCATGCTGCCAGCCTGTCAAACCCATCGCCGCAGCCAGAAACCCAATGGGAATTGCGCCGCAATCGCCCATGAAAATTCTGGCCGGATGAAAGTTGAATATCAGAAAAGCCAGACTGGCCGTCGCGATACAGAAGCTCATCACAGCGAAATCCACATCTCCCGCAAGATAAGCTGCCAACGCATAAGCACTGAAACCGATCATGGTCATGCCGCCGGCCAGCCCATCCGCACCATCCATGAAATTATAAAGGTTCAGCATCCAGACCATAACCAACAACAGGCAGGCCAGAACCCACCAATCCGTTCCGCGCAGGTTGATCAGCAAAAACAGCGCACAAACCAGAACATGCGTCAGCAAACGCCACCCGACCGCCACGCCTCGCATATCGTCGAGCAGAGATATCGCAAGCAGCATTGCCGGTAATAACAACCACTGCAGCTCGACGCCAAGAAACAGCCAGGTCAGAAGAACCGCACTCATGATGGCAAGACCGCCGATTCTGGGAGTATCTGTGGTATGCAAAGATCTCGCGCCGGGCTGGTCGATTGCCAAACTTCGCAACGCTGTACCAAGCAGCAGTTTCAATGCAATAAAAGTCAGTATTCCTGTAAAAATGGCATCAATCATTTGGAGCTGCTGGCATCCCGACAAGAAAATTCATCGTTTCTTTCATCCGATTCATATCTCTCCAGAATTCGTCGCAATACTTGAGCGTCAAATTCGCCATTCAGTCAAACAAAGGTGCACTCTTCAACGGAAATGCACTCCGATCTTTTATTGAAAGCTTTGGCGTAGAGCCTGCTGGCCATGCTATCGCGAGCTCCGGGTCATTCCAGAGAATGCAGCGCTCATGTTCAGGATAATAATAATCCGTGGTCTTGTAGAGAAAATCCGCCGTTTCGCTAAGCACGACGAAGCCGTGCGCAAACCCCGGGGGGATCCATAACTGTCGAAAATTCTCCGCCGACAACTCAATGCCGGTCCATCGCCCGAACGTCGCCGAGGATTGACGCAGATCCACCGCCACATCATATACACGACCTTGCACAACCCTCACCAGTTTGCCCTGCGGGTGCTCGATCTGGTAATGCAGGCCACGCAATACGCCCTGGGCGGAATGAGAGTGGTTATCCTGCACGAACTGCACATCCAGGCCGGTCAGCTGATTGAAGCTACGTTGATTGAAGCTTTCAAGGAAATACCCGCGCTCATCGCCGAACACTTTCGGCTCCAGCACCAGCACATCGGGAATATCGGTTTGAAACACCTGCATCAGATCGACTCTTTCAAAAGATTGAGCATGTAATGACCATAGCCGTTCTTGTTCAACGCCAATGCCAGTTTTTCAAACTGTCCATCGTCAATGAAACCGCTACGCCAGGCGATTTCTTCCGGACAGGCAATCTTGAATCCCTGGCGCTTTTCCAGGGTAGCGATGAACTGGCCGGCATCCAGCAGGCTCTCATGGGTGCCGGTATCAAGCCAGGCAAAGCCGCGCTTGAGGATTTCGACATTGAGCCGGCCCAGCTCCAGATAGACCTGATTGATGCTGGTGATTTCAAGCTCGCCGCGTGCGCTCGGCTGCACCGACCTGGCAATCTCGACCACCTGTTCGTCATAGAAATAAAGTCCGGTGACGGCGTAGCGGCTTTTCGGTTGCTGCGGTTTTTCCTCAATGCTGACCGCTTTCCGGTTCTGGTCGAACTCAACCACACCGTAGCGCTCCGGGTCCTGCACATGGTAGGCGAATACAGTGCCGCCTGCGCTTCGCCGATTCGCGGTATCCAGCAGCTGCGACAGATCGTG
>DIVE01000133.1:5772-5918 GCA_002423265.1 Methylophilaceae bacterium UBA6140
GCATATTCGAGCCGTATGCCCCACTGGCTGCCGTCTCCCAGCAAGCGCTGAAAGGATGGCAGGTCCTGCGGTGTGCTGATGACGAGAATTTCACGGATACCCGCCAGCATCAAGGTGGTAAGCGGGTAGTAGATCATCGGCTTGTC
>DIVE01000090.1:0-7358 GCA_002423265.1 Methylophilaceae bacterium UBA6140
GTTCGAATCCCCGTGGGGTCGCCAGTTTATCGCAAGATAAATCGGCGCAAGTCGGTAACGGTTTGTCCGCAAAGACAGATGACTTGGCTCGCAAGAGTAAACGTTAGCTACCAGAAGTGGTAGTTCAGTTGGTTAGAATACCGGCCTGTCACGCCGGGGGTCGCGGGTTCGAGTCCCGTCCACTCCGCCAGACAATTCATCCATCACATTCGCAATGTGATCAAAAAAGCGGCCTGTTTTTAGCAGGCCGCTTTTTGTTTCCGGGCCACAGCCGCGAAACAGCAATCCCCCATCCATGCACCAACGCAACGTTTTTTGCCGGCAACGGTCTGTTTGGCACTATCATCGCTTTTAGCCACAACCGCTTAATTACTCTGGGACTAAACTGACATGCTCGGTGTTTTCGGTATTTTCTTCGGACTGATGGGAATCTTCTTCTGGGGGCTGGTCTTCGTACCGCTCGGCCTGCTCTGCACCGTGCTCTGCTTCTTCAACAAGCAGGCATCGCTCGGGCTGGTCAGCCTGGTCATCAATCTGGTGGCGATCGTCGTTTCGCCCAGCATCTGGCTGCTGGTGCTGGCGCTGATCGCCTGGTTCGGTATCGATACCAGCCAGCTGCCGGCACCGCCTGCCAACTCAAACCTGATTCACGCGCTACAGGCGCTGCAGCACGCGTCAGCCTGAAATTCCGTTGCAGTCTTGCCGGTCTGTTCGGCTCTGGTCTTCTCGATGCCGCGAGCTGGCGCCATCCATTGCACAATATGGGCTGCCACTGCGGCCGCGTCATTGAGATCAAGCAGGGGCACCGGCGCAGCGAGGAAAATATCGCTCGCAACCGCGATGACGCGGGGATCATGCCAGGCCAGCAATGAAGCATCGGTACCGGCGCGGTAGACTTCGATCTTGTGAATCGGCGCATGGCGAAAACCCTCGACCAGCACCAGATCAATCTTGCTGCCATCGAGATGCCGGATCAGTGGCATCAGCCGGTCATCGCTGTGATCCGTCGCCTGCTCACTCATCAACACCCATCTTTGCGGCGAGCTGAGCAAGACCTGAGCGGCGCCGGCCTGCCGTAACCGGTGGCTGTCCTTGCCGGGCCGGTCGATATCGAATTCGGCACAGGTCTGTTTGATTACCGACACCCGTATCCCGCGCGTTGCGAGCGCAGGCAGCAGTTTCTCCAGCAGCGTGGTTTTGCCCATGCCGCTGCTTTGCGCGCAGATGCCGAGAACGGGGGGCTTGTTCATGTTCAGGATTCCTTTTGCCATTCTGATTCTGTGCCTTTCCCCATACTTCAGAAGCTATACAGTAGCGTCAGCCAGAGCTTCTCGATATCGCGTTTGCGGGCACCTGCGTATTGGTCTTTTTCCCTGAAATTGGCGTATTCGACCAGACCGCTCAGCTGTTTGCCGAAGCTGTAACCTGCGCTCAGATCAAGCTCTTCACCGTAGCGGTCGCCTCGTCCGCCGCCTATTTCGGCAAAACTGCGGTCGGCTTCAATCCAGTGATATTCGGCCTTCAGCGTCACACCCATGAATTTACCGCCGGCGATCAGCATGGTGTCTTCGATCCCTTCCTTCGGCGTGGTGAGGAACACATCGGCCCAGCCCTGGAACAAGTGGTTGGTGCCGAGCGGCGTCTGGAACGCCTTGCCGCGGCTGTTACCGGAGAGTTTTTCCTGATCGATGCGCAGGAACCAATCGCCGCGACCGAGCCCGGCGCCGACGCGGTAATAGTGGTTATCGATGCGGCTATCGCCGTCCTTGTAATCGTCCTGCTTGGCGTATTCGGCGGTGTAAAGCAGCTTCCAGTCCTCGCTCACCTTGCGTGCGCCATCGAGCCGCAAGCCAAAGGTCTTGCTCGAATTGGCTTCCAGATCGCTACCGTTCCAATCGACCAGATAGCCGTAGCCAGTCAGGCTTTCAGATGGCGTGAAGCGGTATTTGACGTTCATCAGCTCGACATTGACGTCCTGCCGCTTGGTAGTGATCTGTTTGATGCGCTCGAAATGCGCGACATAGATTTCGGTGTTCGGCAGGCTGCTGTTTTCCAGCGCAACGCCATCCATCACCTGCATCACCTGACGGAAACGCACATCGCCGACAAAACGCCAGTTGTCGAGAAACACCGCCTGTCGGCCCAGCCGGATTTTGGTCGAAGGCAAACCGCTCCATTCAAGATAAAGCTGATTGATGTCGTAATCCTCGGGGTCGGCAACCACCGGATAATCCAGTTTGTCCGGGTCGAGCACGCCCTTGTCCAGATCGTTGTATTGATGATTAAGCGGTGAAACGCCGATCAGTTGCGCTGCCACGCTAAAATCGTGGAACGGTTTGGTTTTCCAGCCAATCAGGCTGCGCAGTGTCCAGGCATCGGCGGTTTCGTCCTTACCGGCCTGATCGACGTATTCATAGCGCAGGCGGAAACTGCTGAGGGATTTGCCCTGCATGACGGCTTCGCCCAGCGTTGCCGCCTGCTCCGTTGCTTCTGCGGCGGAGACGGATGCTGTGAAACTGCCAAAACCGGCGCCAATTGCAAGGGCAATGGCGGAAACAACNNCTGATGGCCGTTCGCGACCAGCACCTGAAACTTGCCGCTGTCGCGCTGGTATTGCAGCAATTCACCAGCTTCCATATCGAAATACCAGCCATGCAAGGCGAGCTTGCCGGCCTGCACGCGCTCACGAACCCACGGATAGGAAAGCAGGTTTTCCAGCGACACCAGAACCGCCGCCTGCTCGCAGGCGTGGCACTGAACCTCTACCGGTTTATCGGGCAATTCCTGCAAAACCTGCTGACGCGCGCTCTCTGCAATACCGATCCATTGCGCGATGAGCTTTTCTTCGTCGCGCTGCGGCGGCTTGTGTTCCATCAGGGCGCGGATGCCGCCGCAACGCGCATGGCCCATGATGATGACGTGCTCGACTTCGAGGTTGCTGATGGCGAACGCGATGGCGGAACTGGTGGCAGCGAACGAGCGCGCCTGATCGTACGGCGGCACCAGATTCGCCACGTTACGCACGACGAACATGTCACCGGGGTCGCAATCGGTCAGCAACGCCGGGTCGCAGCGCGAATCGCAGCAGGCGATCATCAATGCACGCGGGCGCTGGCCCTCGGCCAGCAAGCGGTCAAACAATGCGTGCTTGTCGCCCAGATAATGCTGCTGGAAGCGCTTGAAACCCGACAGAAATTTGGATACGTCTCTCATCAAGTCACACCCTTATCCGCCACAGAGAACACAGAGAAAGTCTTCGGAGTTTTACCTCTGTGGTCTCCGTGAGCTCTGTGGTTCGAACGCGCTGTTTCGACCTGACAATCTGGTCTGGAGCACGACGAGAATTTGGATACGTCTCTCATCAACTTAAACCCTTATCCGCCACAGAGGCCACAGAGAAAGTCATCGGGGGTTTATCTCTGTGCTCTCTGTGTACTCTGTGGCAAATGGTTTTTAATGGCCTTTCTTCGTGCGCACAATCTGGTATGGCCGCGCCAGATACCCGAACGGCACGCTCCAGACATGCACCAGCCGCGTGAACGGGAACAGCAGGAACACCGTCATGCCGAAGAACAGATGGATCTTGAACACGGTATCCACGCCTACCAGCAGCGCCGGATCGGGTCGCAGGTAAACGATGCTCTGGACCCACTCGGCCAGCGCGATCATGACGCCGGGGTTGCCCTCGTTGGCGTGGCTCAGGGAGACCGGAATGGTGGAAAGCCCGAGAATCAGGGTCACCAGTAGCCAGCTCAGGATCAATTTATCCGAGCCGCGGCTGGCCGCCGACACGCGCGTGTTGAACATGCGGCGCAGCCAGAGCATGGCACCGCCGATCAGGCACATGACACCAAAAATGGAGCCGGCCCAGATGGCGATCATCTGGTGCGTCATGTCCGACACACCCAGCGCCAGAAAGACGCTGTGCGGCGTCAGCAGCCCAACCGCATGGCCGAAGAAGATGGCGATGATGCCGATGTGGAACAGATTGCTGGCAAGCCGCATGTTGGCCTTGGACAGCAACTGGCTGGAGTCGCTCTTCCAGGTGTACTGCTCGCGGTCGAAGCGCATCACGCTGCCGACCAGAAACACCGTCAGCGCGATGTAGGGATAAACCCCGTAAAGAAAATTGTGCAAGTTCATGATGGTTCTCCTCAGGCGGCGAGGCGCGTCAAGGTCGCCCGCCCTTCGACAATGGAAAGCAGACCGGCATAGGGACTGCCGGCATTCTTCAGGTTATCCGCCAGCACTTTCAGTACCTTGTTGGCGTCCGAAAGAAAGACCATGGCCTCGTTGTCGTCCAGATAGGCGGCAAATTCAAGGATCAGCGGCAGATAATCCGGCAGCTCGTTAGTCACCACCTCGACACCGTAATCCTTGTACATCTCGCCGAGGTCGATCAGCGCCGGCCCGCGGTTCTTGTCGTCGCCGAACAGATGATGGGTCAGGTGCAGGCTTTGTTCAGCCGTCATATCGAAGGTCTGCACGTAGTTCGCCTGCAACTCGGTCAGCGGCAGGCCGGCGAGATAATCGATGAATTCGCACAACGCGCTCTGTTCCGCGTCGTCGAGATCCACGCATTGCGCCAGCTTTTCCGTAATTTCCGGCAAATGGTCGATCAGCTCCTGATCGGGGTATTCCAACAGCACAGAAAGCATTTTGTAGATTTGCATATCGTTCTCCTTTACTTGTCCGCTGCCGGTGCCAATTCCTTCGGCTCCACCGTTTCCTTGCGACGACGGGGGAACAGCGTGATCTTGCTGACGCCGGCCGAAGTATCGTTGCCGAAAGTGAAGCCATTCTGGCCCTGGAAGCCGAAGGCATCATCCAGCGTTTCTTCCGTATGGCCGGTAGGGATGACAAAACGGTCTTCGTAGTTGGCGATGGCCAGATAGCGATACATTTCCAGCGCCTGTTCTTCGGTAATGCCTGCCGCTTCCAGTGCACGGGTGTCGGCCTTGCCTTCGACATGCACCGAACGTTGGTAGCTGCGCATGGCGATCAGACGGTTGAGCGCGCTTTCGATCGGCGCTTCCTTGCCTGCGGTGAGCAGATTGGCAAGATACTGGATCGGCAGCCGCATGGAGCCGGAAACCGGAATCGCACCGTCGGGGCCGACCGGCAGATTGCCCTGGTCGATCTGCGACTGCACCGGCGAAAGCGGCGGCACATACCAGACCATGGGCAGCGTGCGGAACTCGGGGTGCATGGGGAAGGCAATCTTCCAATCCATCGCCATCTTCCAGATCGGCGATTTGCGTGCAGCTTCGATCCAGTCGTCGTTGATGCCTTCGGCGCGAGCGGCGGCAATCACTTCCGGATCGTTGGGGTCGAGGAAGATTTTGCACTGCGCTTCGTAGAGGTCCTGTTCGTCCTCCATGCTTGCCAGCTCTTCGATACGATCGGCGTCATAGAGCATGATGCCGTTGTAGCGGATGCGACCGACGCAGGATTCGGAACATACCGTCGGCATGCCGGATTCCACGCGCGGGTAGCAGCCCACGCATTTTTCAGCCTTGCCCGATTCCCAGTTGTAGAAGACCTTCTTGTACGGGCAGGAGCTGACACACATGCGCCAGCCACGGCACTTGTCCTGATCCACCAGCACGATACCGTCTTCTTCGCGCTTATAGATGGAACCGGAAGGACAGGCAGCCACGCAGGAGGCGTTGAGGCAGTGGTTGCAGATGCGCGGCAGATACATGTGGAACGTGTTCTCGAACTGGCCGTACATCTCCTTCTGGATGTTATGCATGTTCTGGTCTTTGCTACGCTTCGCGTATTCGCCGGCCAGATCGTCTTCCCAGTTCGGACCCCAGGTGATCTTCTCCATGCTCTCGCCGGTGATCTGCGACAAGGGGCGCGCGGTGGGCGTTGCCTCCGACAGCTTGGCATTCTGCAAGTGCGCGTAGTTGTAGGTGAAAGGCTCGTAGTAATCGTCGATTTCCGGCATGTCCGGATTGGCGAAGATATTCAGCAGCTTGGAAGCCCGGTTACCGGATTTCAGTTCAAGCTTGCCGTTCTTCAGCTCCCAGCCGCCATGCCATTTTTCCTGGTCTTCCCAGGCCTTGGGGTAGCCGACACCGGGCTTGGACTCGACGTTGTTGAACCAGGCGTATTCGACCCCCTTGCGATTGGTCCAGACGTTCTTGCAGGTGACCGAGCAAGTGTGGCAACCGATGCATTTGTCCAGATTGAACACAAAGGCGAATTGTGCGCGTACTTTCATGATGTTCTCCTGTTTCCTGTTACTTGGCGCCTACGCCAACCGGGTTGGGCTGAGCTTCACGTTCGGCTGTCAACGGACGTTCGAGCCAATCCACATCCTTGTCCGCAATCTTATGCAGCGCCACCATGGTGTCGCGCTGGCAACCGACAGTGCCGTAGTAATTGAAGCCGTAAGCCAGCTGGGCATAACCGCCGATCATGTTGGTCGGCTTCATGATGACGCGTGTCACCGAATTGAGAATGCCGCCGCGCTTGCCGGTGGATGGTGATCCCGGCACATTGACGTTCTTTTCCTGCGCGTGATACATCATCGCCATACCGCGTGGCACCCGTTGCGAAACTACCGCACGTGCCACCGTGGCACCGTTATGGTTCACCGCTTCCACCCAGTCGTTATCTTCGATACCGACTGCCTGGGCATCGGTCTCGGAGATCCAGACATAAGGGCCGCCGCGGAACAGGGTCAGCATGCGCAAGGTGTCCTGATAGCTGGAGTGGATGCCCCACTTCGAGTGCGGCGTGATCCAGTTCAGCTCCAGATGGGGCTTGGCCTTGACCTTGGCCGGCAAGGAATTGAGCTCGCCGAGATCGACCATGGGCTTGTAGGTACAGAAGCCTTCACCGAAATCCAGCATCCACTCGTGATCCTGATAGAAGTGCGCGCGGCCGGTCAGGGTGCGGAACGGGATGTGTTCGTGCACATTGGTGTAACCCGCCGTGTAGGAAACCGTCTCCGACTCGATGCCGGACCAGGTCGGTGCCGTGATGATCTTGCGCGGCTGCGCCTGAATATCCTTGAAGGTGATCTTGTCTTCGTGGCGGCCGGCGTACAGATGATGGTGATCGATGCCGGTCTTCTTCGAGAGCGCGCTCCACGATTTATGCGCAACCTCGCCGTTGGTTTCCGGCGCCATACGCATCACCGAATCGCAGACGTAGATGTCCTCTTCCAGCGAAGGCATGCCGTAGGAAACGCCCTGCTCCTTCACCACCGCGTTATGCTTCTTCAGCTCCTCGTATTCCTGGTCGGTGTTCCAGTCGATGCCCTTGATGTTGTTGCCGAGCTTGGTCATCAACGGGCCCAGCGCGATGTACTTGCGGTAGGTATCGCCGTAGGTGCGCTCGACCAG
>DIVE01000090.1:7386-9673 GCA_002423265.1 Methylophilaceae bacterium UBA6140
GAATCGTGCTGCATGGGCAGCGCAACGACTTCCTTCTTGGTGCCCAGATGCTTCTCGGCCAGTGTCGAGAAATTTTTGGCGATGGTCTTGAAAATCTGCCAGTCGGATTTCGATTCCCAGCCGGGGCTGACCGCTTCCGACAACGGGTGAATGAAAGGATGCATGTCGGTGGTGTTGAGGTCGTTCTTCTCGTACCAGGTCGCAGTCGGCAGGATGATGTCCGAATAGGCGCCGGTGGAGTTGAGACGGAAGTTGATATCCACCATCAGATCGAGCTTGCCGATCGGCGCATCCTCATGCCATTTCACCTCCTTGTTGTTGCGCCCGCTACCGCCTTCCTGCAGCACGCCGTTCTGCGCGCCCAGCAAGTGCTTGAGGAAATATTCATGCCCCTTGGCCGAAGTACCGATCAGGTTGGAGCGCCAGACGAACAGATTGCGCGGCCAGTTGACCGGATTGTCGGGATCGGCGTAGGCCACGTCGATCGCGCCGGATTTCATTTGTCCGGCAATGTATTGCGCGACTGCGGCTTCATCCGTAGCACCGCTGGCAAAGGCTTCTTCTGCCAGTTCGATCGGGTTGCGGTTGAAATTGGGCATGGAAGGCAGCCAGCCCATGCGCGTTGCCTTGACGTTGTAATCGGCGATTGAGTTACCCTTGTTTTTGCCCTTGCCCGCCGGCGACAGCAGACTGTCGGCATCCATTGTCTCGTAACGCCACTGGTCGGTATGGAAATACCAGTAGGAGGTAGCGTTGGTGTGACGGGGCGGACGGTGCCAATCCAGTGCAAAGGCGATCGGTGCCCAGCCAGCCTGCGGCCGCAGCTTTTCCTGACCGACGTAATGCGCCCAACCGCCGCCGCTCTGACCGACGCAGCCGCACATGTGCAGCAGGTTCATGATGGCGCGATAGGCGAGGTCGTTGTGGTACCAATGGTTGATGGCGGCACCCATGATGACCATGGATTTGCCCTTGGTCTTCGAGGCGTTGTAGGCGAACTCGCGGCCGGTGCGTTCGATGTCGGCCGCCTTGACGCCGGTGACCTTCTCGGCCCAGGCCGGGGTGTAGGCGACGCCGGCATCCGCGTAATCCCTCGCGACGTTCTTGCCGCCCAAGCCACGGTCGATACCGTACTGCGCGATCTGCAGGTCGAACACGCTGGCGACCAGCGCCTCGCTGCCATCTGCCAGCTTGACCTTGCGCACCGGTACATTGCGGAACAACAGGTCGTCTTCATCGTGGTTGAAATGCGGGAAGCCAACAGATACGACTTCGTCTCTATCGTCGATACATGTCAGCTCGGCTTCTATGGTGTCCTGCGTGGCAGCATTCTTCTCCAGCAGATTCCATTTACCTTCCTCGCCCCAGCGGAAACCGATACTGCCGTTAGGCACGACGAAGGCGCAGGCCTTGCGGTCGAATACCACAGTCTTCCATTCCGGGTTGTTGGTTTCGCCCATGGCGCCATCGAAATCGGATGCGCGCAGGAAACGGTCCGAGACATAAGCATCACCCTGTTTGCGCAACATCACCTGCATCGGCAGGTCGGTATATTTGCGGGAGTATTCCTGGAAATACGGGTCTTGTTTGTCGATGAAGAACTCTTTCAGCGCGACATGACCCATGGCAAGGAAGGCTGCGGCATCGGTACCCTGACGGATCGGCATCCAGAGATCGGAAAACTTGACGAACTCTGCATAATCCGGCGCCATGGCGACGATCTTGGCACCCTTGTAGCGCACTTCAGAGGCGAAGTGGGCGTCAGGCGTACGGGTCATCGGCAGGTTGGCGCCGGTGATGATGATGTAGGTCGAGTTGTACCAGTCCGCCGCTTCCGGCACGTCGGTCTGCTCGCCCCAGGTCTGCGGGCTCGCCGGCGGCAGATCGCAGTACCAGTCGTAGAACGACATGCAGACGCCGCCGAGCAGCGACAGATAGCGGGAACCTGCCGCGTAAGAGACCATCGACATCGCCGGGATCGGCGAAAAGCCGAAGATGCGATCCGGGCCATAGGTTTTCGCGGTATAGGCGTTGGCCGCCGCGATCAGCTCGTTGACCTCGTCCCAGGTCGAACGGACGAAGCCGCCGAGGCCGCGCTTCTCGACATAGGCCGAGCGCTTCGTCGGATTTTCCACGATCGATTTCCAGGCTGCGACCGGCGTCATCAACACGCGCGCCTCGCGCCACAGCTTCAGGAGCCGCGAGCGCACCAGCGGATACTTCACCCGGTTGCCGGAATAGAGATACCAAGAGTAGCTCGCGCCGCGCGCGCAGCCGCGCGGCTCGT
>DIVE01000146.1:0-4714 GCA_002423265.1 Methylophilaceae bacterium UBA6140
AGCTCAGCCCGTCGCAGGAACTGCTGGAAACCGGCATCAAGGTGATTGACCTGGTGTGTCCGTTCGCCAAGGGCGGCAAGGTCGGCCTGTTCGGCGGTGCCGGTGTGGGCAAGACCGTTAACATGCTGGAACTGATCAACAACATTGCCAAGCAACACTCCGGTTTGTCCGTATTCGCCGGTGTCGGTGAACGTACCCGTGAAGGTAACGACTTCTACCATGAAATGGCAGAAGCCGGCGTTATCAAGCTGGACGACATGAAAGAGTCCAAGGTTGCGATGGTGTTCGGTCAGATGAACGAGCCACCCGGCAACCGTCTGCGCGTAGCGCTGTCCGGTCTGACCATGGCTGAAAAATTCCGTGACGAAGGCCGTGACGTGCTGTTCTTCGTAGACAACATCTACCGTTACACATTGGCCGGTACCGAAGTATCCGCGCTGCTGGGCCGTATGCCTTCTGCCGTGGGCTACCAGCCTACCCTGGCTGATGAAATGGGCCGCCTGCAAGAGCGTATCACTTCTACCAAGGTTGGTTCGATTACATCGATTCAAGCGGTTTACGTTCCGGCGGATGACTTGACTGACCCATCACCGGCAACGACCTTCCAGCATTTGGACTCCACCGTTGTGCTGTCACGTGACATCGCGTCCCTGGGCATCTACCCTGCGGTTGACCCGCTGGACTCCACCTCACGTCAGCTGGACCCATTGGTTGTTGGTGAAGAGCACTACAGTGTTGCCCGTAGCGTTCAACAAACGCTGCAGCGCTACAAGGAACTGCGCGACATTATCGCGATTCTGGGTATGGACGAACTGTCTCCTGAAGACAAGCTGGCAGTAGGCCGCGCACGCAAGATTCAGCGCTTCCTGTCCCAGCCGTTCCACGTGGCCGAAGTATTTACCGGCGCGCCTGGCAAATATGTTCCACTGAAGGAAACCATCAAGGGCTTCAAGGCGATTGTTGCCGGTGAATACGATCACCTGCCGGAACAGGCGTTCTATATGGTAGGTGGTATTGAAGAAGCAGTGGAAAAAGCCAAGACAATGAACTAAGGGCATGTACTTTCTGTACATCGCAGTTAATTCATTAAAGCTAAAGAGAAAATATCATGGCAATGACTATACATGTGGACGTAGTAAGTGCTGAAGAATCCATCTTTTCCGGTGAAGCAGAGTTTATTGCCGCACCGGCAAAGATGGGTGAAGTCGGTATCTATCCGCGTCACACTCCGATGATTACGCCGATTAAGCCCGGCGCATTGCGTATCAAGCTACCGGACGAAGCTGAAGAGCAATTGATTTTCGTCTCCGGCGGGGTGCTGGAAGTGCAGCCTGGCGTTGTCACCGTGCTGGCAGATACCGCGATTCGCGGCCATGATCTGGATGAAGCCAAGGCGAATGAGGCCAAGGCGGCGGCAGAGGAAGCGATGCGCAATGCGAAGAGCGATATCGACTTTGCCAAGGCCGAAAGTGAGTTCGTAGCGATGGCAGCACAGATCGCCGCGATTCAGAAACTGCGCAAGATCAAGCATTAAGTCTTGCAGCAATACGCACAAGCAGCAAACATCGAGGCAGCCGACAGGCTGCCTTTTGTTTTATACTTTCGGCATATTTCACAGCGACCCGTTCAGGATCCATGAGCACTTCCCCACTCAATATCGTCATTCTCGCAGCCGGTAAAGGCACCCGGATGCATTCCAACAAGCCCAAGGTGCTGCATGCGCTAGCCGGAAAGCCATTGCTCGGGCACGTGCTTGAGGCTGCAAAGGCGCTCGGCCCGGCCAGGATCATCGTGGTTTACGGTTATGGCGGGGACGCTGTGCCGAATGCATTCAAACACGAGCAGATTGTCTGGGTAGAGCAAACAGAACAGTTGGGCACCGGCCACGCCGTGCAGCAAACGCTTTCCGCTCTGGACAAGAACGGCAGGACGCTGATTCTGCTCGGTGACGTGCCTTTGCTCAATATCGAAAGCTGCCAGCGTTTGCTGCAAAAAACCGAAAGCCTGGGATTGTTGACGGTGAGAAAATCCGACCCCACCGGCTACGGGCGGATCGTGCGCACCAGCGACGGCCGCATAGCCGCAATCGTCGAGCACAAGGATGCAAGTCCGGCACAGCATGAAATCGATGAAGTGAATACCGGCATCATGGCAGTCGAGAACAGCGCACTTGCCCGCTGGCTGGGCAGCCTGAAGAATCACAATGCACAAGGCGAATATTATCTGACCGACATCGTCGCCATGGCGGTAGCTGAGGGGAATGAAGTCGCAAGTGAAACTACGCATGACGAATCGTCGGTCGAGGGCGTCAATTCGAAGCAGGACCTGGCCGGGCTCGAGCGTGTGTATCAGATGCGCAAGGCCACTGCGCTGTTGCAGGCAGGTGTTACCTTGAGTGACCCGTTCAGACTCGATGTCCGCGGCGAGCTGCATGTCGGCCGGGATGTCGAAATCGATGTCGGTTGTATTTTTGAAGGCAGGGTAGAACTGGCTGATGGCGTCAGTATCGGTGCCTATTGTGTGATCAAGGACAGCAGCATTAGCCCCGGCACGAAGATTGCTCCGTTTACGCATATTGATAGCGCAGCTATCGGTGCCGAATGCCGTATCGGTCCTTACGCCCGCATACGTCCCGGTACAGAGCTCGGAAAAGAGGCGCATATCGGCAATTTCGTCGAACTGAAAAACGCCCAGGTGGACGATGGCAGCAAAATCAATCACCTGAGCTACGTCGGCGATGCGACGGTGGGTAAATCGGTCAACATCGGTGCCGGCACCATTACCTGTAATTACGATGGTGCCAACAAATTCCGCACCGTCATCGAGGATAACGCCTTTATCGGCTCCGATACGCAACTGGTGGCGCCGGTGACTGTAGGTGCAGGCGCTACCATAGGTGCAGGTTCGACTATCACCAAGGATGCCCCGCCGGGTGAACTGACAATCTCGCGCGGCAGACAGCTGACCGTGCGTGGCTGGAAACGACCGGTCAAAATCAAGAAACAAGGGTAGAAGAAAAATATGTGTGGAATCGTAGGGGCGGTCGGCTCCCGCAATATAGTGCCCGTATTGATTGAAGGCTTGAGCCGTCTGGAATATCGCGGCTATGATTCGGCCGGTGTAGCGGTACTGGCCGACAACCGCATCAGGCGCGTGCGGACGGTCGGCCGCGTCGCGACCATGCAGGAAAAAGCCAATACTGAACAGCTCACCGGTTTCGTCGGTATCGGCCATACGCGTTGGGCAACCCACGGCGGTGTGACGGAATCCAATGCCCACCCCCATGTTTCCAGAGGTGAAATCGCCGTTGTGCATAACGGCATTATTGAGAATCACGATCAACAAAGACAGCGTCTGCAAGCGCTAGGCTATGCTTTCGAATCGCAGACCGACACCGAAGTGATCGCTCACCTCATTCACTATTATCTGAGCCAGGGCAACACGCTGCTGCTTGCTGTACAGGCAGCAGTCAAGGAACTCACCGGCGCATTCGCCATCAGCGTCGTCGCCCTCAATTCACCCGATAGCATGGTTTGCGCCAGACAGGGTTGTCCGCTACTAATCGGTCTGGGCGATGGCGAAAATTTTATTGCCTCCGATGTTTCTGCCGTCCTGGCAGTAACGCGCAAGGTCATCTATCTGGAAGATGGCGACGTTGCCAGCATCGAGCGCCAGGGCGTCAGCATTTATGGCGGCGACGGTGCCAGGGTTGAGCGCAGGATTCATCTGAGCGATGTGTCGTTGGCATCGATGGAGCTGGGTCCTTATGCACATTTCATGCAGAAGGAAATCCACGAACAGCCGCGCGCATTGACCGATACCATCGAAGCATTGATCGATGACGCCAGTTTCAGCCCGGCCCTGTTCGGCAAGGATGCGAGAGAAGTGTTTGAGCAAGTGGACAGTGTGCTGATTCTGGCAGCAGGCACCAGCTATTATGCCGGGCTCACTGCCAAATACTGGATCGAGAGTATTGCCAAACTGCCGACCGCGGTCGAAATCTCCAGTGAATACCGCTATCGTCAATCGGTGCCTAATCCCAGACAGCTGATCGTGACCATCTCGCAGTCCGGTGAAACGCTGGACACGATGGAAGCGCTGAAGCACGCCAAATCGCTTGGGCAGGCACTGACACTGGCGATCTGCAACGTGCAGGAGAGCGCGATCCCGCGTGCCTCCAGACTAATTCTTTACACCCGTGCCGGTGCCGAAATCGGCGTTGCTTCGACCAAGGCCTTCACCACTCAGCTCGTTGCGCTGTTTACGCTGGCGGTCACGCTTGCCAAACAGCGCGGCCTGCTCCCTCCTGAGCAGGAAAGCGCCTACCTTGACGCCTTGCGCCACCTTCCCGGCAGTGTGCAGTTTGCCCTCAACCTCGAGCCGCAAATCCGCGAATGGGCCAAGGCCTTCGCCAACAAGCAGCATGCGCTGTTCCTCGGCCGCGGCGTGCATTACCCGATCGCGCTGGAAGGCGCATTGAAACTGAAGGAAATCTCCTATATTCATGCCGAAGCCTACCCTGCCGGCGAGCTCAAGCACGGCCCGTTGGCATTGGTCGATAGCGAAATGCCGGTGGTCGTCATCGCACCCAACGACGCGCTGCTGGAAAAAGTGAAATCCAACATGCAGGAAGTCGCCGCGCGCGGCGGCGAACTGTTCGTGTTTGCCGATGCCGATAGCCACTTCACTGAAAGCCGCGGCGTACATGTGATCC
>DIVE01000146.1:4789-9332 GCA_002423265.1 Methylophilaceae bacterium UBA6140
ATAGTGCCGTGTTTTGATAAGTCTCATTGAAGTTACCTGGAATGCTGAGCAAAAGACGCTGCGCGCGGTTCGCACTGCTGTGTTCATCGATGAGCAGCATGTGCCGCCCACGCTGGAGTGGGATGGCCTCGATGCAGAAGCGCTGCACTTGCTTGCTTGTAATGCGGCAGGAGATGCCATTGGATGCGCCAGAATTTTGTCCGGTGGCGTCATAGGTCGCATGGCGGTGTTGGGGCCGTGGCGCGGCATGGGTGTTGGTATGGCTTTGTTGCGTAAAGCGGTGCAAGTTTGTCGCGAGCGCGGCTGGGGCGATGTCCGGCTCTCTGCGCAGGTTCATGCGATTCCTTTTTACGAAAAAGCGGGGTTTGTGTCCTGCAGTGAAACGTATTCTGATGCCGGTATTCCACATCGCGATATGTGTTTGCCGGTGGCGGCATAAGGCTCAGCCCGGTTCTCTAAGCGCTTGATTTTCAATCTGCATGCTTTATATGCGATTTGTTGATTGCCTCCGGCAGAGGTAAAATGGCGGTTTTCTGCCAATCTCCAATCAAAGGAATTCCATGTCAAAAATCATTTTCAAGGCCGGTGAAGCCACAGTTTTCAGCGAAGGTAAAGACGTTACGGCGGCGATGCCGGAAATTCTCATCGGTGCCGTTGACGGCCCGGTCGGTACCGCGTTTGCCAACATGATGGCGCAAAGCAAGGGCCATACAGCGATGTTCGTCGTGCGCGACATCAATCAGCTGGTACGTCCTGCCGCGATGATGGTGCCCAAGGTGACCCTGAAGGATTCCATCAATATCGAGCTGTTCGGCGGTGTGGTGCAGGCTGCGACTGCTGACGCGATTGTCGATTGCGTGATCGAGGGCATCATTCCCAAGGATCAGGTCAACGATCTGTGCATCGTTTCCCTGGTCTGGATCGATCCGGGCTGTGCCGCGCTGGCCAAGGAAGGCAAGCTGGACAAGGCTGACATGTACAAGAACAACTACGAAGCGACCAAGCTGGCGATCAAGCGCGCGCTGAACGACGAGCCTTCGATCGACGAGCTGATCAAGAACCGTCATACAATCAAGCATTGCATGTGGGAAGATAGCTGGGATCAGAAGTAAGCTCGGCGGGCAGCACTGCAACCCGAATCAACCTGCCGTTCCAACACCATGGACGGCAGGTTTTTTATTGCTGATTTTTAGCCGAAGGCCGGCCCAGTTCAGCCAGTGTGGCGATGATGTTGGCAGCGCCCAATTGGCCGGCGAATCCGGCTTTTGTCAGTTTCTCAAGAACGTTTGGCCGGGTTTCGCACAGCACCAGTCGCGTATGGTATTTGCGGCAAGTGTCGCGCAGATCCCAGAGTGATTGCATGCCGGTGGCGTCGATGAATGGTACCCGGCCCAGGCGCAACACCAGAATTTCGGCGTGGTTGTGAATGTTTTCCAGCGTGGATTCCAGCCGTTCGGCGGCACCGAAAAAGAACGGGCCTTCCATGGCGAAGACGACGGTTTTATCCGGCAGGACAAAATCGGCATCGCGGATTTCCTCCTGCAGTTGTTGCGGCGATTGCTCGGCAAAGACGACGGCTTCCGCCATGCGCTTCATGAACAGCAAGGCTGCGATCATTACCCCGATATTGACGGCGATCACCAGATCGCTGAATACCGTAAGCAGAAAGGTAACCAGCAACACGGTAACGTCGGCTTTCGGTGCGGTGAACAGCATGTGTTTGAAGCGATGCAGCTCGCTCATGTTGTAGGCAACTACGAACAGAATGGCAGCGAGCGCGCAGAGCGGAATATCTTCTGCCAACGGTGCCAGCAGGAGTACGATCAGCAGCAGTGTGATGGCGTGAACGATGCCGGAAATCGGGCTGTTGGCGCCTTGCCGGATATTGGTGGCGGTTCTGGCGATGGCGCCGGTGGAGGCAAAGCCGCCGAACAAGGGCGAGAAAATATTGGCGATGCCCTGCCCCATCAGCTCCTGATTGGAATTGTGTCTGCTGCCGGTCATGCCGTCCGCCACTACGGCGGATAGCAGCGATTCGATGGCGCACAGCAGCGCGATGGTGAACGCCGGCCCGATCAGATGCAGTGCATCGGAAACCGTGGTCTGCGGCCAGGTAAAGGCCGGCAATTGCTGGGGAATGCCGCCGAAGGCGGAGCCTATGGTGGCAACCCCTTCGAACTGAAAAATCGCCTGTGCCAGCGTTGCCAGTATGATGGCGATCATCGGTGCCGGGATGCGTTTGAACACTCTGGGTGAGATCAACAATACCAGTAGCGTGAAGGCGCCGAGCAAAGCGGTTGCAAGATGCGCGTCAGCCAACGCCTGTGTCAGTATCCAGAATTTCTCGTGGAAGTGCTCCAGACCGAGCGTGACCTGCAGGCCGAAAAAATCCTTCCATTGGCCGACGAAAATGATCACTGCGATACCGCTGGTGAAGCCGACAATGACCGGGTCCGGAATGTACTTGATGACGCTGCCCATGCGCGCGAGAGACATCAGGATCAGCATGACGCCGGCCATCAGGGTTGCAATTTGCAGGCCGGCGATGCCATATTTGGTGGAAATTCCGGCGAGTATGACGATGAAGGCGCCGGTCGGGCCGGATATCTGCAGGCGGCTGCCACCGAAAATGGCAGCCAGCGAGCCGGCGACGATGGCAGTATAGATGCCCTGTTCGGGTTTGGCCCCCGAAGCGATGGCAAAGGCCATGGCCAAAGGCAACGCGACTACGCCGACAATCAGCCCCGAGACGATATTCGCCATCCAGTATTGTCTGGAAAGCAGGCCCGCACGTTTGGCTTCGAGAATGGCAATCATGGTGTAGCCCTGATTTTGGCACGAATCGACCGGGTATTGCCATAGAACAATGGCTGCCGGAGATAGTCTGAACCGGTTATCGGCGCTACATGGAGTTCAGTCATGGATCTTTTTTCCGGCCTCACGGATGAATCCACGCATTTGCAATTGGGAACGGCTTCCTGGTTGCTGCGGGGTTTCGCACTGCGCAAAGAGACGGCAATCCTGCAGGCGCTGGAGGCAATCTGTGCGGCCGTCCCGCTGCGGGCAATGCAAACACCGGGCGGTCAGCGGATGTCGGTCAGAACGACCAGTTGCGGTGTGCTGGGCTGGGTATCCGATACCAGGGGCTATCGCTATGAAACCATAGATCCATTGAGCGGAGCACCCTGGCCGGCCATGCCTGTGGTGTTCTCCGCCCTTGCTGCGGCAGCGGCAGCCGAAGCCGGGTTCCCTGATTTTCAGCCGGATGCCTGCCTTATCAACTGTTATGAAGCCGGCGCAAAAATGGGGCTGCATCAGGACAAGGACGAGCGTGACTTCACACAGCCCATCGTTTCAGTCTCGCTTGGTATCGGCGCGGTTTTTCTGTTCGGCGGCTTAAAGCGTAGCGACCGGGCATTCCGCATCGCGCTCAATCACGGAGATGTGGTGGTTTGGGGCGGCGAAGACAGATTGCGTTTTCATGGTGTGCAGCCGGTCAAGCCGGCTGTGCATCGCAGACTGGGTGGGCGCCGTATCAATCTGACCTTTCGCAAGGCTGCTTAATGAAGCGCTGATAAATGTATTAATCAGCGCTTCATTAGCGTTATTCCGGCAGATTTTTCAGCAGGGTTCTGATCGGCGTCGGCAAGGCCGCGCCGTTTGCATCTGCGCGGCTGAGCCAGACAGATGCAGACTGTCTGACAGCGGCAGCATGGCCGACCACGCGCAAAGGTTGCGGCGTGATCTGCAGCCGGAAATGCGTGAAAGCATGTTTCAGCACCGGCATCGCTTTCAGCATTTCGGTTTCGATGCCGTAGCGCTCGCGGACGTGAGTGATTGCATCTGCGCTCTGCTCCATTTCCGGCAGGCTCCATAGGCCGCCCCAGATACCGCTGGGCGGACGCTTTTCGAGCAGAATCTGGTCGTTGTCGAGCAGTAGCAGCATGGTGACCGATTTTTCGGGAATGGTTTTGCGCGGTCTGGGGCTCGGCAGGGCTTTGACCTGGTTGGCAGCAAAGGCGCCGCAGCTTTGCATCAACGGGCAATCGGCGCATTTCGGCTTGCTGCGTGTGCATAGCGTCGCGCCCAGATCCATCAGCCCCTGCGTATAGGCGACCATGCCGGTTTGTGGCATCAGCGCTTCCGCCAGCTGCCATAGCTGTTTTTCCACTTTGGGCAGGCCGGGCCAGCCCTCGACCAGAAAATGGCGGGCAAACACGCGCTTCACGTTGCCGTCCAGAATCGCCTGCGGCTGGTCGAAAGCAAAGCTGGCGATGGCAGCCGCCGTCGAGCGGCCGATGCCGGGCAATTTGCAGATGTGTTCGAAATTTGCGGGGAAGCTGCCGCCATGTTCATTGATGATGATTTGCACAGCGCGATGCAGATTACGCGCACGCGAGTAATAGCCGAGCCCGCTCCAATACTGCAGGACGCTATCTTCGTCGGCACCGGCCAGGCTGCCTATGTCCGGGAAGCGGTGCATGAATTTCCGGTAATAGCCGATCACCGCGCTGACTTGCGTCTGCTGCAGCATGATCTCGGA
>DIVE01000140.1:0-3840 GCA_002423265.1 Methylophilaceae bacterium UBA6140
CTGTCACCACCGGCGGCGAAGGATGCGGCCACATGTGCACCGGCTGGAACGGTTGCCGCGCAGTTGGCAAGGCCGCGACACTGCCGGGATTTTGCAATGCCTGACGGATCGCCGATTCCTGCAAGGCTTCGTCTTCAGGCAATTTTTCCGGGGATGGCCGGATTGCCAGCGTCGCCGACACCAGACGCTGATACCTTGCCAGCAGGCCGGGAAACCTGCGCAAGACTTCCTGCGTGGCGGCCTGATTACGGACTATCCACGGCAGGCTGTTATCTGTCTCGACGGCAGAAAGCGCGATCAGCCAAAGGTAGAGATCGCGATTCATGCTTTTTTGCGGGAACATATCGATGGATTCCGGCAGGCGCAAGGTTTCACGGTCGCGCCACGCCAGTTCGATTTTATCGCCGCTGCCGGCAATCCTTTCCAGCAAGCGCCGGCGCGCGCCATGCCGCGTGGCGGGCGCTATGGTCAGATTGAGCCCGGCATCGCCGCCCATTGCGCGGAAAAATACGGCGGCTACCTTGGAGATTTCGACAAACCGCACCGCAGCCTCCGGATGCCGCTGGCTGGCGATACGCATCACCGCCTTGTGCCACAGACCGCCGATAAATTCTTCCATCTACAATCTCACCGCGACACCGGATGCAGTCTGATCGAGCGATGCGCACGCTCGCGCGCTGACTTGTCCAGCGCGGATATGCCCCGGCTCCACTGCAGTAATGATCCCTGCGGGTTGTCAGCCTGTGCATCCGCACAGGCGCTGATGCAGCTGGCGCACTGGGTGCAGGAAAACATGTGCCGCTTGATGGTGCGCGGCTTCAGGCGCATCGGGCATGCGTTGTCGCAGGCATTGGTGCAGTCGACACAGGCATTGGCACGCTGGCGATCAAAAGTCACTACCAGCGCACGAGGGTTGGCCATCCAGGCGAGGCTTTGAAAAAGCCCGACAGCGCAGCCGAAACGACAGAACAGGTGGCGGGCCAATGTGAATTCGAGAAAAAAGACAGCGGTGCCGACGCTGATGAAGATGGTCTGATTGCGCGTTAATGTACCGTGCCACAAATTTCCGTAGATCTCTGCCGGTGCAATCAGGTAGGTCAGTAACGCAACGGCCCAGACCAATGCGAACATCAGGGCCAGCGGTATGAACACGAGCAGCCATGCGCGATTGCGCTTGACCGTGACGGCGCCCTTGTCCTGCTCCGGCAGCGTCTCTGTATCCCACAGGCTATGTTTGCCGATCGCACGTCGCAGCAGGCGATTCAGGGTTTCGACTATAGAAAAGTGCGGACAAAGCCAGCCGCAATAGAATCGGCCGAATTTCAGCGAAACGAAAATCACCATGCCGACAATCGCGGCAATCGGCAGAAATCCGCGCAGAAAGATATTCCACACGGCCTGCGCAGTCGTGATTTCTCCGGCGACAAGCGCATCCAGCCCCAGTGTCCAACCGGCGCCGAAAATGATGAAATGGCCCAGATCGAGATCCAGCCTGAACAGATCGAATACCGGCGCCATGATGAATAATATGAAGAATCCGCCCTGAAACAGGCGCCGGCGTAGCTGCAAATCAGTCATCGCAACGCCTGCCGATCAGGGGATAAACAAACTGCTGGGAAGCGGTCGCCTTTGCCAATCCCGCCATACCGGTCAGTATCAGCGCGGTATGCACGCTGAAGAAATAAAGAATCAGGCTGACTATCGTGCCCTGCGAGCGATAGCCTCCCAGCAGCAGGATGACCGCATTGAACACAATCAGCAGTGCACCGGCCCACAGACTGCCGGTGATTGCCTGCCGCAAATGGCAGCGTGCCAGCGCGGAACCTTGTGCCATCCCGGAGAAATGCATCCAGAGCAGCAGGGCAAAGCCGAGTACCGGCAGAATTGTCAGATTCGCCAGATACAGGCTCTCGGCGATGATGGCTGCACGCTTGCCTTTCTCATCTGCCGAATGTGGCATCGATCACCTCGCTCAACGCGATGGCCGTATCAGGATCGTCTGTCAGCGTTTCCACCAGGGCGGCCCGACAGGCAAGCAAAGGCTCGCAACCGTCCTTGATCAGTTTGGCGGCATACACCAGCAGTCTGGTGCTGGCGACTTCCTCAAGGTCGTGATCGCGTAACGCCCTGAAAGCGCCGGCAATCGAGACAAGGCGTTTGGCCGTCATCGCATCGATACCCGCCTCGCCGACCAGGATGCGTTCTTCCTGTTCCGCCGGCGGAAAGTCGAAAGCCATGGAAACAAAGCGCTGTCGCGTCGAAGGCTTCATGCCCTTGAGAAAGTTCTGGTATCCGGGATTGTAGGAAACCACCAGCATGAAAGACGGTGCGGCTTCCAGCAATTCACCGGTGCGGTCTATCGGCAGGATGCGCCGGTCATCCGCCAGCGGATGCAGCACAACCGTCGTGTCCTTGCGTGCTTCAACCACCTCATCCAGATAACATATGCCGCCTTCGCGCACTGCACGGGTCAGCGGCCCATCGCTCCAGATGGTTTCGCCATCACCAATCAGGTGACGCCCGACCAGATCGGTCGCGGTCAGGTCATCGTGACAGGCCACCGTATACAACGGCAGATTGAGCCTGGCTGCCATATGCATGACGAAACGGGTTTTACCGCAACCGGTCGGCCCTTTTATCAGGAGTGGCAAGCGGTTGCGCCAAGCCCTCTCGAACAGCTCGATTTCGCATCCCTGCGCTTCATAGAATGGCACGGCATCAGCCTCGCGCACCGCCACTCTTGATATGTTTGTAGTATTCATCGCATCTTCACCATTATTGCAGCCCGAGCAGATAAGCCGCTGCGATCAGCCCGCCGACCAGCAGATAATAAATCAGCATGATCGCCCTCCACAAAAAATCGGCCTGTTTGAGTCCCATGAAATAATTCGACACCATCTGACCCTTGATCAGCGCGATCAGCAGCAGGCCGAGCATCACATGTTTTCCTGCAAAACCGGCCTCGCCGATGGCAAAAGTTACCAGTGTCAGCGCAACCAGCGCCAGCCAGATGAGTGTCGTAAACCGGTTGTTCTGCATCATGATATCCGTGGCCTCCTTAGCGAATGACATAAACGAGAGGAAAAAGAATGATCCATAGCAGATCGACCATATGCCAGAACGACGCGCCTGTCTCGACCCCGTCATAATCATGGGCGCTGTATCCGCCGCGCCTTGCCTTGGCGATGACAAACGCAAGAATGATCATGCCCATGATGACATGCATGAAGTGAAAAAACGTCAACGCCAGATAAAACATGTAAAACGTATTGGTGCTCAGCGTAATCCCGGCCGAGAATTTTGCATAAAACTCCACGAGCTTGATGGCGACGAACACGCCGCCCAGCAGAAATGCCCCGCTCAGCCAGCGGGCACAATCCGTGGAACAGCCCTTTCTGATTGCGGAAACCGCCCGCACAACCAGATAGCTGCTGCTAATCAGCACCAGGGTATTGAGCGCCCCGGCAGTCTGACTCAGCGTTTGCTGCGATGCGTTGAACAGCTCGACATCGTTGGCACGGGAAAAAGCGTAAGCGACAAACAGCACGCCAAACACCAGCATCTCGGCGAAAATGAAAATCCAGATCGCAAGGTCGCCCGGCAAATCGCCGGATTTCCGGTCGGACTGCAATATTGCGATCTGCATGGAACTGTTTTTTGTCATTGTAAAGCTCATATCGAATCAGTTAGTTACATCAGGGACAGGCTTACCCCAATAATAGTTGACTATAACACTAAGGTAATTGATGCAAGTCAATTCGGATAAAAAAGGGAGAGGCTTTGCGGCCTCTCCCTCAAGCAATCCGCATTCAATCAGGCTGCAGCCTTGCTGCCTCCTTT
>DIVE01000140.1:3870-4662 GCA_002423265.1 Methylophilaceae bacterium UBA6140
CTCGATATCCGATGGTGACGTAATTGACCGAAACCCAACTTATACAGAATTCGGGGCGTGCTCGAAATCCATAACCCATCTTTTATTTAATCTTAGTGACAAAAAATGAAAATTATGGCAAAAATGAGTTAAGTGGCAGCATCCGGGGAGAACGCTATGGAAGTTAAGCGCTTTGTTTTCAATATCAAGACCAACAACGGGTGCATAGTTAAAAATCTGAAATTGATCGCTCCCGACTACGTTTCTGCCGAAAGCAGATTGGTTGCAATGTACAGGTTCTGTCAAATTCTGGAGATGCATGAGGAAATCATCACCCAACGGGATAAACAACTGCCGGGCAAAATCAAAACAACGCATCCATGATTAATTTCATAAGGGCTTGAAAATGATGTTCAAAAGAAAATCAGAAATAAATAATGACAATGCCGATAAACTTTTTATCAATAAAGGTTCAAGTATTCATGGCACTATCAACTGCCAGAGTTTACTTGTCATAGACGGCGATTTTGAAGGACAAATTAATAGCAAGCTTCTCGAAATAACTGAGTCTGGAAGCGTCAAGGGAACCATCAATGCTGAGTCGGTGGTTGTGGCCGGCGTCGTCAACGCGAATATCAAATGCACCGGTCGCTTAAAGATTGCAGCAACCGGCAAAGTCAACGGCGAAGTGCAATATGGTTCGCTGGAGGTGTCTCTTGGTGGTGTCTCGGTAGGCAATCTTGAACAAACAGCCAATATGCGTGTTGTTCGTAGTCAGGTCAATCTGGCTAACATTACCGACAAAAGCTGACG
>DIVE01000008.1 GCA_002423265.1 Methylophilaceae bacterium UBA6140
CCCGATCTGGTGCTGCTGGATATCTGGATGCCCGATTGCGACGGCATTACCCTGCTCAAGGAGTGGGGTAGCGGCGGCCAGCTCACCATGCCGGTGGTCATGATGTCAGGTCACGGCACCATCGATACGGCGGTAGAAGCCACGCGCATCGGCGCTTTCGATTTTCTGGAAAAGCCGATCGCACTGCAAAAATTGCTGAAAACCGTCAACGCCGCCTTGAAGTACGGCGAGCAGCAACCGCGTTCCGATGTCAGCCTGCTCAGCCTCGGCAAAAGCGCCGTGATCAAAGAGTTGCGCCAGCGGCTGGAGCAGATGACTACAGTCAAGGCGCCCCTGCTGCTGATCGGCGCCAAGGGCTGCGGTGCCGAGTATTGCGCACGTTTCCTGCAACAGCCGGAAAGCCCCTGGCTCAACCTGACCGATACCGAGCGTCTGACGAGCGCGCCCCTGGATGTGCTGGAACAGCATCGCGATGGCGTGGTGTTCATCGCCGAGGTCGCGGCACTGAACAAAACCGAGCAAAAAGGCCTGCTCTTGCTGATCAGCCGTGCCGACAAATACGGCGTCAAGGTCGTCTGCTCGACCACGCAGGCGCTCAATCAGCTGGCAGCCGAGAACCAGTTTGACGAACACCTGCTGCAGGCGCTCTCGGTCGCCAGCCTGCGCATCCCGTCCCTGCAGGACCACCCCGAAGACATCCCAGATCTGGCACGCGCAATTGCCACACTCATGGTCGAAACCAATCAGGCCGCCTACCGCGAATTCGACATTGCCGCGCTCAATGCCCTGCGCAATGCCGAATGGCCGGGTAACCTCGCGCAGCTCGACAGCGCCGTGCGTAACCTCATGCAAACCAGCCTGGGCGAGAAGATCACGCTGACGGACGTCAACCGTGTGCTGGAACAATTCGAGTTGATGGAACAACCGGTGCCGAACGGCAACGGCTCAGAAAAAACCACCCCGCAATTCGATTTCGACAAACCGTTGCGCGAAGCGCGCGACGAATTCGAACGGCTTTACTTCGAATACCATCTGGCGCAAGCGGCGGGCAACATGAGCAAGATCGCCGAACTCGTGCAACTGGAGCGCACCCACCTCTACCGCAAGCTCAAGCAGCTCGGCATCAAAACCAGATAGCCGGCACTGGTGCTGGTTCATGCATATTTGAATTCAATCTTGCTGACGTTGTTCAAATCCACGGTTTGTTTTGCCTGCCACAAATCGTAATGGTCTTGCATGGTTAACCAGCTTTCGGGCGAGCGGCCCAATGTCTTGGAAAGCCTGAGCGCCATTTCAGGACTCACGCCGCTGGTCTGATTCAAAATGCGGTTAAGCGTCGAGGCGGCAACGCCCAGTTTCAGCGCAAGCTCCCTGCAACTGATTTCGTTGGGCGCAAGATAGACCTCCTGAATGAATGCCCCCGGGTGTGGCGGATTGTGCATGGCCATTAGTGATAATCCTCGTAATCCAAAATAAATACGTTGCCGTTCTCAAACTCAAAGGTAATTCGCCAGTTACCGTTTACCCATATTGACCAACGACCTTGCCCGCTACCTTTTAGCGGATGCAGCCTGAAACCGGGAATATTCATGTCTTCGATGGTTTGAGCGGTATTCAGAGCGGCCAGCTGCATTTTTAACCGATTGGCGTGTGCTGGTTGTATTCCGGTCAAACTTCCGGATTCAAAGTATTTTCGCAGGCCTTTATGGCGAAACGACTTGATCATGTTGCCATGATAGCGTGTTGCGCAATGCGCAACAAGTATTCAAGAGCCATGGCGCATGATGAAAAATTCGGCCAAGTCAAATCTGAACTAGCCAACCTCGTCATTCAGTCGCAGGCCGGAATCCAGAACAATCTGGGCAACCAAACCTCTGGACCCCGGTTTGCACCGGGGTGACGCAAACCAGTCACGGCGCGACAATCCACAACCCGTCATTCCGGAAACTGCGAAGCAGTGATGCGGAATCCAGTTTGTTTTATCCGGATGGCGGCTGCGTTTGCTCCAAACTGGAGCGCACCCACCTCTACCGCAAGCTCAAGCAGCTCGGCATCAAAACCAAATAATCAAGGCTTGAGCCGTGTGACCGGCTCGCTTGCCACGCCGGCATAAAACACCAGAATCACCGCCGGTTCGCTGCCCTCGTTACGGCCGTAGTGCCACTTGTTTACCACTTCGATCAAGGCATCGCCTGCCTTCAGGTGTTTGGTTTCATTCAGCTCCGTCACCACCGTCAGCGCCCCGCTCAGCAACACCCCGGCATTGATGTAAGGGTGCTGGTGCATGGGTAGCGCCGCGCCCGGCGCAATCGTGATCCTGACGATACTGATCTCCGGCTTGCCTGACGGATAAACCGGCAGCGGCGTGCCATCCCAGCTTTGCGAGGATTTTGCCAGCACTTCGCTGCCGTAGAGTGCGCCATCGGCGCTGGCAGTGAAAGGCAGCGCGAGCATCAGGCTGAATAAAAGGGCGGGAATACAGTGCATTTTCATGGGGTACCTTTTGGAAAGTCGAAGACTGGTTTACCAGACATACAAGCTCGATGCCTTGTTCATGATGTTGATGCGGAATACTTCCGAACAGGGGCGTTGCGCCACGCCATAACAAACATGAAGCGGCAGCAGGTGTTCTTCGCGCGGGTGGCAGAAACGCGCCCCCGGCGCTTCTGCCCAGCCAATCAGCAAACGGCTTCTTATCTCTTCCGTATACGCTTCGCTACTACAGACCTGCACCAGCCAATCCTCAAAAGCGTGATTAAGCCGGCTGGATCCTTCATCATCGGGCGCAAAAAACGCTCGCATGTTGTGAAACGAAAAACCGGAGCCGATCACCAGCACATTCCGCTCACCCAGGCTTTTGAGCGCGCGGCCGATGGCAATGTGCTGCGCAGGGTCCAGCGTGTTGACCAGCGAAAGCTGAACACAGGGAATATCGGCCTCCGGATACATGATCTTGAGCGGCACGAAAACACCGTGGTCCAGTCCTCTTTCCTCGTCCAGCCGGGCTGCGATGCCATGCTTTTGAAGCAACTGGTGAACCTCGCGGGCGAGGGACGGCAGACCGGCACACGGATACTGAATTTCATAAGACTCCGGCGGGAACCCGTGATAATCATAAATCAGCGCAGGATTGCCCTGCGCCGTAACGGCGGCAACCGCTTCCTCCCAATGCGCGCTCACCATCAGGATTGCCTCCGGCTGCGGCATGCCGGCAGCGATGCCCTGCAGACATGAAACCATCTCTGTGTGGGCCGGGTCTCCCAACAACGGCAACGGGCCGCCGCCATGCGAAATAAATATTGCCTGTACCAAAGGTTTCATCGTGTCTGTTTTCAAATCAAGAATAAATCAGGCCTCACCCAGTTTGATTCACCAGCAGGTTTCAGCCATCAATGGCGCCAATCAGACGCAAGGCATCCAGAAACATCTGGATCGCAATAATCACCAGCACCAAACCCATCAAGCGCTCCATGGCGAGAATGCCCTCATCGCGCAGAACCCGCTGCAAGTGAGGCGCCGCGCCAAGAATCACGGCGCTGATCAACCAGGCCGCAGTCAGCGCGGCCAATAACGTCATGCTCTGGCCCGGGTTGGCCTCGCGCAACAACAGCACCACGCTCAAGGCGCCCGGCCCGGCCACGGCTGGAATGGCCAGCGGCACAATCAACGGCTCCTTGCCGGCTGCCGTGTTGCCAAACAAACCATCCTGGCTGGGGAACACCATGCGTATCGCGATCAGAAACAGAATTACCGCCCCGGCGATATTCACCGACGCAATATCCAGCGAAAGCAGCTTCATGAAGGCCGAGCCGGCAAAAAAGAAAAACAGCAACACCAGATAAGCAATGCCCAGCTCGCGCAGCGCAACAAAGCGGCGCCGTTGCTCTGGCACTGCCTTCAACTGCGAGAGATAAATCGGGATATTGCCCAAGGGGTCGAGCACAATGAACAGCAGCAGGGTGGTGGCAATGAAATCCATGCCCAAAGGTATATCAAATAACGCGTTGGGTGGAAACGATTATTTGCTGCCGTGAGAATTAAACCAAGTCGGTTAACGTGATTTGGTTAATACCGGTCTGGCGTGGGTGTTGCAGCGATTGGTTTGGCATGTTGGATTGCAAGACCTGAACCCTGCCTTTATTCTCTATTTACTTAGATGTGATTATTTATCTACAGTTGGTTTGGATGATGTCTCCCAATATCATGCTAGTACAATTTCTTCTCCGATCTGAGCTTTCGCTATATGCCTTACCAGCAAATCCTAGCAGCTGGATCAGTTCATTTGATTCTCTAGGAGCCTTATTTTGCGATTGATATGAAGCCAGGTCAGGATAGGGAACACTCTCGCCAAGTTCTTTAAGATTATTTATTGCATATTCATTGCCAAACCTGGCTGATAGTTTGTAATGTGCAATCGCTTTGTCGGTGTTGCCTGCTAGATAATGGATGTAGCCAAGGTTATTGATGCAGGTGGAATTCCCTTGCTTTGCACATACAGCGTAATGATTCGCAGCTTGCAAATATTGTCTGTTTTTGTAAGCAGAATTCCCTTTCTCAAGGCTACTTGCGCAACCAGAGACAAAAAGCAAAACAAAAATTGTGATTGCAGTTTTCATAACTAATTCCCCCTTCATTGTTGTAATGCAATTTCGCTGCCAGCATCCAAAATAATGCCGATATCTGCCATACAACGGCACGAGCCATAACAGGAATTTCAATCCAGAAGGTGCGATAAATGGAGTTTGAGTTAATTCTATTTATCATAACGTAATAGCGAAGAGCGCGGAGCGAGCGGCACGCCGCTTGTGGGGCGTCTCTCTCGACTGACGGGTTAGCCGTGGATGATCGCCGCAACTGCATCATATGCTCGTGCCACAGCAACAGATAATAGGCCAAGAACAAAGGCCCATCTCTGAATCATGTCTTTGGCTTCATGCCGCTTACCAACCTTGTCAAGTTGCTCTGCGTATCGCGCGGCATTTTCGCCCACTTGATGAATTACGGCGTCGATTGTCAGCACCTCTCCGGTTTGTGCAATTCGTGCCGAAGCCGCCCCTGATGTCTTGGCTTGCTCAATTTCGCTCTTGTGGTTTTCGAACACATTCTTACGATTGCGAAGATAGATTACTAACGATAAATGCTCTACCTTCGATAGCCCTACCATCCCGGAAATGGCAAACCCAGACCATCCAATAATTTCTGCTATAACGCTTATATGGCTGTGACCAGTAAAGGTGGCGGTTTGGATGGCGGCGCCAAGAAGAGTGAACGTCAAGCCCAGAAAATAGAACTCGAACTTTTCAAGAATGGAGTGTGAAGTTACGGCGGATTCAGATGACATCAGCAAGGTTTCTTTCTGCGGCTAATGGGTGTCCCCTATTGTTCTATGATCTGGGCTTATTGTTGTATGCATTTTTTAATGGATTCTGTAAATTACGGCGCACCCTATTTTTTTGGAGAATTACACCACAAAAAAGCACTCAACTTGCTGGTCTGCTCAGCGGTGTTCCGGGCCATGTATTGAATAACTTTTTTGTTATTCAGACTGGATTAAACGCCTAATTTTTTTCCATGACAAGTGTGCGTGTGTATTGATCTCATTTGTGCTGGTTCAGCGTTTTGCTTTTGGCTTGTTTCTCAAGCTGGCTTGAAATGATCTTCTTAGCCACAAGGCAGCTTCGTGCCGGTCTTCGAGGATAAAATCCGGTGCTTGATAGTAGGGCAGGCCGATGGTTTTGTCTTTTTTGCGGTAGGTGAATTGCGGGAGTTGCAGGGATTCGAATGCCGGGCGCGTTTCGGTGTCCGCTTTCAGGTAGAGGGTGTCTTGATAGATGATGCCGACCGGCAGACCCTCAAGGTAGAGGGTGTGGCCGTCGAACATGCGTTTGATGGAGATGGGGCCGGCGAGGGCGAAGACTTCGTGGAGGTACTCTATGAATTCGCTCATGGTTTACCTAATTTAAAATCAAAAGATTGATCCGTAAGTAGGTTGAGGCATACCCGCAAGGGGCATGTCCGTCATGATGCTAGTTCGAGGACGACAGGGGTATGGTCGGAAGGCCGCTCCAGTTTCCTCGGCCCCTTGTCGATCCAGCAGCGCTGGCAGTTGGCTTTCAGCGCGTCGCTGACGAGGATGTGGTCGATGCGCAGGCCGAGGTTACGGCGGAAGCCGGCCATGCGGTAATCCCACCAACTGAAGCTGGATTCAGGTTGTTCGAACAGTCTGAAGCCGTCATGCAGGCCGAGCGCCTGCAGTTTTCTGAAAGCTTCACGCTCCGGTTCGCTGACCAGTACCTGGCCTTCCCACGCTTTGGGGTCATGCACGTCGCGGTCTTCCGGGGCGATGTTGTAATCGCCGAGCAGGGCGAGTTTGGGGTGTTGTTTCAGCTCGGTTGCAAGGTGGTTGGTGAGCGCTTGCAGCCAGCCGAGCTTGTACTGGTATTTGTCCGAATCAATGCTCTGGCCGTTGGGGATATAGGCGCAGACAATCCGGATGCCCTGGATGCTGGCGGCGATCACACGCTTCTGCTCGTCGGCCAGGCCGGGGATATCGAGGCTGACATTTTCCATCGCGTGCGGCGTCAGAATGGCGACGCCATTGTAGGTTTTCT
>DIVE01000052.1:0-3269 GCA_002423265.1 Methylophilaceae bacterium UBA6140
AGATTCCGGATTCGGTCGACCGGCCTGACCTGAAATTCCGCCACTACTCTCCCAGCACGCCGAAAGAGTTGAACAAGGATCCGGATATTTTCAAAGTGATACGCAAGGGCGACATCCTGTTGCATCATCCCTACCAGTCGTTCAACCCGGTGATCGAATTCATCAAACAGGCGGCAGAAGACCCCCAGGTACTGGCAATCAAACAGACGTTTTACCGCACCAGTGCGGATTCCACTCTGATGATGTCGCTGATCGATGCCGCCAAGCGCGGCAAGGAAGTGACGGTGGTGGTCGAACTAATGGCGCGATTCGACGAAGAAGCCAATATCAACTGGGCTGCCAAGCTGGAAAATGCGGGTGCTCATGTCGTCTACGGCGTGGTCGGCCACAAGACCCACGCCAAGATGGCGATGGTGGTGCGGCGCGAGGACGACCGGCTACGACGCTACGTCCATCTCGCCACCGGCAACTATCACCAGCGCACCGCCCGGCTTTACACCGACTTTGGCCTGCTCACCTGTCAAGAGGAAATCTGCGAGGACGTCAACGATGTCTTCGCCCAGCTCACCGGGCTCGGCAAAGCCACCAAGATGCGGCATCTGTGGCAATCGCCGTTTACCCTGCACAGTCGACTGATCAAGACCATCAACAATGAAGCCGAGCTGGCGAGAGCCGGCAAGAAAGCCCGCATCATCGCCAAAATGAATGCCTTGCTGGATGCCGACATCATTCGCGCGCTTTATGACGCCTCCAATGCGGGTGTCAAAATCGATCTGATCGTGCGTGGCGTATGTGCGTTGCGTCCGGGCATAGCGGAAGTTTCGGAAAATATCAGCGTGCGCTCGGTTGTCGGCCGCTTCCTTGAGCACACGCGCATTTTCTATTTCTACAACAACGGCGAAGAGAACGTCTATCTGGCGAGTGCAGACTGGATGTACCGCAACTTCTTCCGTCGGATTGAAGTCTGCTTTCCGCTACTGGATGCCAAAATCAGGAAACGTGTCATCAAGGAAGGCCTGGAGCCTTACCTGAAGGACAATCTGAACACTTGGGAAATGCTGCCGGACAGCAGCTATCGTCATCGCGCTGCCCGTCGCGGTTACGAATTCTCGGCGCAACAGTATCTGATGACGGAACTGGGACAAGACGTTCTGGCAGACCTCTAGCCCCTCAGACAACACCCTCGAGAGTGAGACTGATTCCGGCTTCCTGCCAGCAAGCCATTTCGTTCTGCAAGGCCGCAGAAGTCAGCGGATTCTGTGCCAGCCAAGCAGCGCACAAACGCAGTTCAAACCCGCTTTTTGTTCTTGCCAGCGCGACTTCAGGCATGTCGCCATCAAGCCGCTTGCGGTTGAACAGCACTGCCAGCCGGAAAATCAGCATCAGTAAACACCGATCGTCCTCAAAGGCCGGCAGGCTCAATTTGGCCAGCGAGCGACGCTGACCTCTCACCAGCAAGCCCAGCGTCTCCTGCTCCAGCTTGGAAAAGCCGGGCATATCAGCATTTTCAACAATATAGGCGGAATGTTTGTGATACCCGCTGTGCGCGATTGAAATGCCGATTTCATGCAGTTTGGCGGCCCAGACCAGATAATGCCGCGCTACTTCCGTCTGCATGTTGAGCTTGTGCTCGACCTGCGACAAAAATTTCGCAGCCATCGTCTCGACACGCTTCGCCTGTTGCCGGTCAACATGGTAGCGCCGCATGAAGCTCCTGACAGTCGCTTCCCGCGTATCGTGATGCTGCATACGGCCAAGAAGCTCGTACAGAACGCCTTCGCGCAATGCGCTGCCGGCTGTCGTCATGCGTTCGATACCAAGCTCGTCGAAAGCGGCCAGCATGATGCAAAACCCGCCGGGAATGACGGCCGCACGGTCCGCACTCAATCCTTCTAGTTGTATCTTGCGCGTATCCCTGGCTTTTAAAAGCATTTCTCGCAGAGCCAAAAGACCTTCTCTGGTAATGGCACCGTCACTGAGGCTGTTGAGGCGCATGATTTCACCCAGCGAGCGCGCTGTACCGGAAGACCCGACCGCTTCGTCCCAATGTCCGGCATGAAAACGACTGCGGATCGCCTGAATTTCATCGGCAGCAGCAAGCCTGGCTTTTTGCAGACTTTCCTCGGTAATTCTGCCTTCGGGAAAATACTTGCGGCTGTAGCTGACGCAGCCCATATAAAGGCTTTCCATCTCCTGCGGCTCCAGGCCCTGACCGATGATGAACTCGGTAGAGCCGCCACCGATGTCTACCACCAGCCGCTTGTGCGCAACCGCCGGCAGGCTGTGGCTGACGCCGATGAAAATCATGCGCGCCTCTTCACGGCCGGCAATGATTTCGATCGGACAACCCAAAGCGGCCTGCGCTTCGGCAAGCAGCTCGGCTGAATTCTTGGCAACCCGGAAAGTATTGGTGGCAACGGCACGCACGGCATCCGGCGGCAGACCGCGCAGACGCTCGCCAAAACGTTTGAGGCAATCTATTGCACGCTGCTGGGCTGCCGGATCAAGATAATTCTGTTTATCCAGACCCGCGCCCAGACGCACGGCCTCTCGCAGGGAGTCATGAAAAACAAGGCGCCCGTCAACGACGCGCGCCAGTTGCAGCCTGAAGCTATTCGAGCCTAAATCGACGGCAGCAATTTCAGAATGAGGCAGTTTTCTTGTAAGCAATGACTGCCTTTAAGCGAAACAAAATATCCCGGTAGACATTAAAGCGTTTCGCGCTCCATCTCTTCAACCGTGGTATGCCGGACATCCTTGCCCTTAACCATGTAGACCACGTATTCGGCAATATTCTTGGAATGGTCGCCGATACGCTCGATCGCCTTGGCGACGAACAGCACCTCAAGCGACATCGAGATGGTGCGCGGATCTTCCAGCATGAAGGTGATCAGCTGACGCATGGCAACGCGAAACTGTTCGTCCACCTGTTCGTCCTGACGCGCGACTTCGACGGTTTTGCTGACATCCAGACGAGCGAACGCATCGAGTGAGGTACGCAACATTTCACGCACCAGGCTCACCATCGCCTTGATCTCGGCAAAACGTGGCGTAAACATGCGGTCGGATTCATAAATCTTCTGCGCCACGCGCGCGATCTTGGTCGCTTCGTCGCCAATACGTTCGAGGTCTGTGATGGTTTTGACGATCATCATGATCATGCGCAGATCGCCCGCAGCCGGCTGGCGGCGCGCAATGATGTGGCTGCAGTCTTCATCCACCTGCACTTCAAGCGCATTGACCTGATGATCATTCTTGATGACAGCATC
>DIVE01000052.1:3336-12918 GCA_002423265.1 Methylophilaceae bacterium UBA6140
AACAGCCCAGCCTAACGTCTGTTCATGACAATATCATGTCAACTTGTCATTTCTGTTTCACACCAGTGACTTGGCAGCATTACCAGAAGTTGCTGCCGGCTCACTGATAGTGCTTCATTTCTTGTAGGTTTTGACACCCTCCGGCGTCGCCAGCAACAACACATCGGCCGGACGCGCTGCAAACAGCCCGTTGGTGACCACGCCGACGATCTGGTTGATTCTGGCTTCCATCTCGACCGGGTTCATGATGGTCAAACCATGCACATCCAGAATCACATTGCCGTTATCGGTCGTGAAGTCGCGTAACACCGGCTGTCCGCCCAGTTTAACCAATTCGCGTGCCACATGGCTACGTGCCATCGGCAATACTTCAACAGGCAGCGGAAACTTGCCCAACACCGGCACCAGCTTGCTGGCATCGCAGATACAGATGAAGCTTTTGGCACAGGCCGCGACGATTTTTTCGCGGGTCAGCGCGCCGCCGCCGCCTTTCAGCATGTGCATGTTTTCGGTGATTTCATCGGCGCCATCGACATAGATTTCCATACCGTTGACGCTATTGAGATCGAACACTTCAATTCCATGGTCACGCAAGCGCTTGGCCGTAGCCTCGGAACTGGCGACCGCGCCGTCGATTTTATGCTTGACCCTGGCCAGCTCTTCGATGAAAAAATTCGCTGTTGAGCCTGTACCCACGCCGATGATGCCGTCCTTCACATATTCGACTGCCGCCTTGGCGACCTGCTGCTTCAATTCGTCCTGTGTTGCCATTTACTTTTATCCTTCTGTTTTCTTTATAATTCAGGTCTTAATCCAACCTTGAATAATACACCGCAGTTGGCGTATTGAAAAACAGCTGCCCACCAATGAAAAACGACTACCCAGAAAAAATCAGAAGCGCACGGGTTTACGAGGTCGCGGAAAAAACCCCGCTCGAATACCAGCCCAACCTTTCGGCACGGCTCAACAACCGTATCATGCTCAAGCGCGAAGATACGCAACCCGTGTTTTCGTTCAAGCTGCGCGGCGCCTACAACAAGATGGCCCACCTTTCGCAAGAGGCGCTGGCAAAAGGCGTAATCGCCGCCTCGGCCGGCAATCATGCCCAGGGCGTGGCGCTGGCCGCACAGAAACTGGGCTGCCGGGCCGTGATCGTGATGCCGACCACCACCCCACAGATCAAGGTCGATGCCGTACAACGCCGTGGCGCTGAGGTCGTGCTCTACGGTGACTCCTATTCAGACGCCTATGTCCACGCGCTGGAACTGGAGAAATCCGAAGGTCTGACCTTCGTTCATCCCTATGATGACCCGGACGTCATCGCCGGTCAGGGCACCATCGCAATGGAAATCCTCGATCAGCACCCGGAGCCTATCGAAGCGATCTTCTGCTGTGTCGGCGGCGGCGGGCTGATCGCCGGCATTGCGGCCTACGTCAAAGCTGTGCGGCCTGAAATCAAGATCATCGGTGTTGAGGCGGTGGATGCGGATGCGATGACGCGCTCATTGCAGAAGGGTGAACGCGTCATGCTCGACCAGGTCGGGCTGTTCGCCGACGGCGCTGCGGTCAAGCAGGTCGGTGTTCATACCTTCGCGCTCTGTCAGGCCTATGTCGATGAAATGATTGTCGTCGATAACGATTCCATCTGTGCTGCGATCAAGGATGTGTTCGAAGACACGCGCTCTATTCTGGAGCCGGCCGGTGCACTGGCAACCGCAGGCATCAAGGAATACATCAAACGCCATCAACTCAGCGGCAAAACATTGATCGGCATCGCCTCCGGCGCCAACATGAATTTCGACCGTCTGCGCTTCATTGCCGAGCGCGCGGAAATCGGCGAAAAACGCGAAGCCGTGTTCGCCGTCACCATTCCGGAAGAACCCGGCGCCTTCAAGGCATTCTGCCGCCTGCTCGGCAATCGCAGTATTACCGAATTCAACTATCGTTATTCGGATGCGCGAGAAGCGCATATTTTCGTCGGCATCGCCATTCATGACCACGAAGAAGCCATCAAGCTGATCGAGAATCTGAAATCACACGGCCTGCCCGCCATCGACCTCACCGATAACGAAATGGCGAAGCTGCATCTGCGTCACCTGGTCGGCGGTCATGCGCCGCAAGCCGAACACGAAGTCGTCTATCGTTTCGAGTTCCCGGAAAAACCGGGGGCATTGATGAACTTCCTCGACACCATGGGCCACGACTGGAATATCAGCCTGTTTCATTATCGTAACCATGGCGCCGATTTCGGCCGCGTGCTGGTCGGCATTCAGGTTCCGCCGCAGGAAAAACAGGAATTCGATGCATTCCTGAAAACACTGGGCTACCCTTATTGGGAAGAAACCGGCAACCCGGCTTACCGCTTGTTTTTAGGTTAACGTTTGCGTGATTACGGCTACATCGGCCAGGTCTATGCGAGTTATCAGCCTGAATCACAAGTAATTTTTTTGAACCTATGCAACATGGGATTGACCAATCTGTTCATGCCAATCAGACAAAACCAGGCAAATATTGCATCAATCAATAATTTATAAGGAGAAAGTCAGGATGAAATCCACTCACCTCGCAACGAGGATACGCAATAGTGTTCTTTTGGTCGCACTGGCCGGCGCTGTTGCCGCCTGCGGTGAAAAAGCCGAGGTAGAAACTACGGCGAGCGCCACCGATAACCGTGGTATCGCTTATGTTTCCAACCAGAACGGCGGCGTGACCGTGATCGATCTGAACACCATGGAAACGACCGGCAGCATAGACCCCAGGGGCAATGGTGTCCGCGGCATCGGCATCACGGCGGACGGCAAACTGCTGGTAACCGCCAACAAGGATGAAGGCAATGTTTCCATCATCAGCACAGCGACCGGTGAACTGGTTCAGCATGTAGAAATCGGCAAGAATCCTGAATTCGTCCGTGTGGTCGGCAACATGGCTTATATTTCCTTCGAGCCCAGCTCCAAGGGCGGACCGCCACCCAAGCCCGGCGAGGAAGTGATCGAAGAGGAAGATGATGACGAAATCGAAGAGCCGGCGCGTATCGCCGTGGTCGATCTCTTGCAAGGCAAGAAACTGCGCGAAATCGAGGGCGGCCCGGAAACCGAAGGTATCGAATTCTCCAACGACGGCAGCAAACTGATCATCACCAACGAAGCCGACAACACCATCACCGTGCATAACCTCGAAACCGGCGAGCTGCTGAAGACCATCGCCACCAAGGAACATGGTGACCGTCCGCGCGGCATCAAGTCTGCACCGGACGGCTCAGCCTACGTTTCCACGCTGGAGTTCGGCAACAACTTTCTCGTGCTGGACAGCGAATTCAATGTCGTCCGTACCGTGGCAACCGGTGCAGCGCCCTACGGCATCGCCTACAACCGCGCAGGCGACCTGATTTATGTCGCGGCCGGCAAAGCCAAAACCCTTGAAGTCTACAACGCGAAAACCTACGAGAAAGTCAATGAGGTCACTACCGGTGACCGTTGCTGGCATTTCACTTTCACGCCGGACGACAAGGACATTCTGCTCACCTGCGGCCGTTCGCATGAGGTGGTAGTGATCGACACCGAAACACTGACTGTGAAGAAACGCATCGCCGACAAGGAACTGCCCTGGGGCATTGTTACTTACCCCAAAGCCGTCGGCAGCTTGGATGCACCCGAGTAATCGCATCAACCTGATAGCAAAAAGCCCGAGCAATCGGGCTTTTTTGTGTCTCGCGGAGTTACTTCAATAACTGCATAATGAACTCCCATTCGCGCGGGTCCACCGGCGTGATCGAGAGCCGGTTGCCGCGCTGCAGAATCCGCATTGTCGCCAGCTCCGGATAACTGCGCAGCTCCTGCAGACTCAACAACCTGGTTTTACGCACCAGCTTCACATCCACATTCACCCAGCGCGGGGTTTCCGGCGTCGATTTTGGATCATGGTACTTGTGCCCTTCGATGAACTGCAGGCGATCGGGGTAGGCCTGCTTGCTGACCTCAACGATCCCAGCAATACCGGGCACATCGCAGTTGGAATGATAAAAGAAAGCAAGATCGCCCGGCTTCATCTGGTCGCGCATGAAGTTGCGTGCCTGATAATTGCGCACGCCGTACCAGTCCACGGTCTGGTCGGGGAAAGATGCAAGATCATCGATCGACACATCAGAAGGTTCGGATTTCATTAACCAGTAGCGCATGACAAAACCTCTAATTATTTGCAATATTCTCAAAAGGCTCCGGATAACCGTATGATAGCCTATTCACTTAATTCAGTTGGTGAGAGAGACTCAAGATGGCACGCAATGTTTTAGGCACCACATTACAGGCTTGCAGTTTCAAGCCTCTTACCGGTTTTAACAGAAACGGCTGCTGTGAAACCGGCCCGGAAGACCTCGGTAGTCATACGGTATGCGCTCTGGTCACCGAAGAGTTTCTGGCTTTTTCCATCCTGCGCGGCAACGATTTGAGCACACCCCGGCCTGAATACGGCTTTGAAGGACTAAAGCCGGGAGACCGCTGGTGTTTGTGCGCATCGCGCTGGATGGAGGCCGCCGAGGCTGGCATGGCGCCGCCGGTGATTCTGGAATCGACGCACGAAAAGGCGCTGGAAATTGTCAGCCTGGCCGATCTTGAATATCACGCGCTGAGATAAGAGATAGATGTCCCTGCGGGAGTTGCCCAGGCCAGCATCCTGAACCAAAGGTTCAAGTGGTAACAGTCTCAAGTGCTTCAGGTTCACCCGCAGATTTGGAGCGCACACACCGCAACTTGATAGACCGAAACCGATGCTAAAGACTAGTTCAAGGAATATATAACCTGAACAACACCGCAGGGAGCAAACGGTAAGACCAGTCAGCCCAATGGCCGGCCGATCAAATTCGAATCAGAACAGTTTGTTCGAACTTTCAACGATCGCGTCGTCAATCTGTTCCTGCATGAGATCGATTCTACGCTTGAAATCGCCAATGTCAAAACTGCCGCTCTTGGCGTTGAGCAACTCATGGGTAATGTTGAGCGCAGCCATCACGGCAATACGCTCGACACCAACGACCTTGCCGGTGGCCTGAATGTCTTTCATTTTTCTGTCGAGGTAATTCACGGCATTCATCAAACCCGGCCGCTCTTCATCGGTGCATGAAACGGTGAATTCCCGACCCATGATGTTGACATCGACACCACGCACTTCGCTCATACCGACTCCTCAGGCAAGCGGTCGATCACGGCTTCGAGCCGGGTGCTGACCAGCGCCATATTGTCTCGCAGCTTCTTGCTGTCGCTTTGCGTCTGCGCAAGCTCCTGACGCAACGCAGAATTTTCGCTTCGCAGGCCGTGACATAACGCGATCAGCTGCGTCAGTTTTTCTTCCAGACTTTTGAGGTCAGCATCCATGCTGGCACTATAATTTGCAAAACCTTTCTCGGTCAATAGCTAAGCGGGATTTATGAAAGTATTACCGCATCTTTAAAAATAAAGTTTTGCAGAGCGCCATTTGAATAACCTATAATCTGTTCAAGTTGTCAGGTGCCCGATTTTCTTTTCTGAATGAGGGTGAAACTGGGAAACAGGTGCGTTTTGTCCATCGCAAAACAATGCCTGTGCTGCCCCCGCAACGGTAAACGAGTAACAACTTGCCAATTCAAGCCACTGTGACGCCATGCGTCATGGGAAGGCGGCAAGTGAGGCGACGCCTCACTCGTGAGCCCGGAGACCGGCCTGCGCAACCAAGCACGGAAATACCGCGGGGTGACGGTATGAAAACGCGAAGCGGGTCTCGTTTGCAACATCCTCTTCCTTTTTGAGTCACTATCCCCGGTATTTCCCTTATTGATTTACGCATGCGGGGTCGCATGCCATCAAGGGAAAGACAATGAAAAAAACCGCTATTGCGGGGTTAATTACCCTGCTATTTTCTTCTCAAATCCAGGCACAAGCAGCAAGCCAGACGGACGATATCGTCGTAACGGCCAGTCGGATCGAGCAAGCTCGTGAAAACGTGGTCGCAGATGTCAGTGTGATCACCCATGAGGAAATCGAGCGCGCCGGCCAGTCCACCTTGGTCGAGCTGCTGCAACAGCAACCGGGGATCGAAATCAACAATAATGGCGGCCCGGGGAAGATCTCCGGTATTTTCATCCGCGGCACCAACACGAGCCATGTCATTGTGCTGGTTGACGGTGTTCGATTGAATTCGGCAACAGCCGGTACCACCACCTTCGAGAATCTGCCAGTGGCACTGATCGAAAAAATCGAGATCCTGCGTGGCCCGGCAACCGCACTGTATGGTCAGGACGCGATTGGCGGCGTGATTCAGATTTTTACCAAAAAAGGCAGTGGTGAGCCCCGCTTTTATGCCGGTATGGGCTATGGCACTTATGACACCAAAACTGCGGAGGCCGGCGTGCATGGCGCAATCGGGGATACCAATTTCGCCCTCGGGGTTTCAAGTTACGACACGGACGGCTTCTCCGCACTCAAAACCAGTAACCCCAATCTGGATGACAAAGATGGTTACCGCAACCTGTCATTCACTGGTTCGGTTTCGCACAAAATCGCCGAAGGCCACGAAATTGGTCTGCAACTCTTGCACAGCGAAGGCCATGTACGATTCGATAACCGTTTCAACATAGACCCCTTCTTCCCAGCCTTTAATCCTGCCTTCTCTGACAATGCCGAGGTCTCCCAGCACAGCTATGCTGTAACCAGCAAGAATCAGATCACAAGCCGCTGGCTGTCTACCTTGCGCGCAGGTGAAGGCGCTGACGAATCCGTTACTTATGCCGCTCTAGGCCCATTCACTACGGAAAGCCGCAGCCTGTTCAAGACCAAGCAGCGCCAGTATTCATGGCAGAACGACATCACCTTGCCGCTGGGTATATTGACGCTGCTCTATGACAGACTGGAAGAACGGGTCAAATCCACCACCGACTTCAAGCAAACCAGCCGCAACAATGATGGCTATTTTATCGGCTATCTGGCGAATCATGGGCCACATACCGTGCAGCTGAACTACCGCAGCGATCACAACTCACGGTTCGGCACCAACGACACTGAAGGCTTGGGCTACGGATATCGCTTCAACGATAACTGGCGCGTCACTGCAAGTTACGGTACTGCATTCAAGGCGCCGACCTTCAATGATCTGTTCTTCCCGGATTTTTTCGGGTTCCCGACCAGCAACCCGGATTTGAAACCTGAAAAAGCGCGCAATATTGAGGCCAGCCTGCGGTACGCGGACGACCACAGCAATGCATCGCTCACGCTGTATGAAAACAAGATCCGCAACCTGATCACCCTGGATGCCAGCTACGTGCCGGCAAACGTCAACGAGGCTCGCATTCAGGGTATGACACTGTCTGGCTCGCATGTCTGGAACAACTGGCAGTTTGGTGGCAGCGTGGATATTTTATCGCCCAGAGACCGGGAGACAGACAATCTGCTCGTACGCCGGGCGAATCGCCACGCGAACCTGAACACGAGCTACACTTGGGGTGACTGGCGTTTTGGTGCCGAGGCAGTGGCATCCTCCGCACGCTACAACGACGCTGCCAATACCCAGCGTCTCTCGGGTTACAGCATCTTCAACCTGACAACCGACTACACCATCAACAAGGAATGGCAGCTGAAGGCGCGCCTGAACAACCTGTTTGACAAGGATTACGCACTGGCTTACGACGGCAATCCGGCTACTGACGGTTTTGTTTACGCCACCCCGGGTTCCAATCTATTCGTCAGTGTCCGCTATCAAACTGCGCCCTGATACGGATGGAGGTGTCGAAGCCCGCAACACAAAATGGTATGATGCCTGATGACCGATTTCCGCTTGGCGACAAGCGGAATGCATACTGGAGATTTGAACATGCGCACCACCCTGAACCGTTTATCCCTCAATCAAAAGCTGGCTGCCGCTGCCGTGATTGCCTTTTTCATGCTGCTGACGCGCGGCAGCCATGTGTTGTCCGCCGTCTCCCTGCCTGATGCGAGCCTGGTGCTGTTTCTGCTGGGTGGTTTATTGCTCGGCCGCGCCGCATGGTTCGTGCTGTTTTTCATCCTGGCCAGCGTGATCGACTTCGGCGTCGCTGCGCTCGACCCCTGGCAGGGCTTTTGCCTGACTGACGGTTACTGGGGTCTGATTCCCGCCTACGGCGCCATGTGGCTGGGCGGCCGCTGGTTGGCGAAGCGCAGGGATGCCTTTGCGCCATTGGCTTATGCCGTTGTTGCGCTGACAACCACCTTGATCGCGTTCGTCATATCCACCCAGACTTATTATCTGTATTCCGGTCGTTTCCCCAACAACGGCGTGCTGGAAACCATGCAATACGGCTGGGATTACCTGCCTGCTTATCTCGGTTATACCGCGCTGTATTTCGTGCTGGTATGGGTTGCCGTTCGTGTGATGCGCCAACTCAATCTCGTTTCACCCGCACAAGCCTGAGTCATCAGGTGATCGAGAAAAGCCGCCCGGATAACTCTGGCGCGGCTTTTTTAACGCCATGTCATTGAACAACCCTCACGCTTACAGTGCGCTCGAACAGGCAGCAATCTACCGGGTCATTGCCGAACGCCGCGACATGCGGCATTTCAACAAAATGCCGGTCGCTCCGGAAATTCTCGCACGCTTATTGAATGCGGCGCACCATGCGCCCAGCGTTGGGCTCATGCAGCCCTGGCGTTTCATCCGGATCAGCGACCAGACTTTGCGCGCAAGCATCCACAAGCTGGTTGAAGCCGAACGCATCCGCACTGCACGCGCCATCGGCGAGTACGAAAACACCGCAAGGATGGCAGAGTTTCTGCGGCTCAAGGTCGAAGGTATTCTCGATTGCGGCGAGCTACTGGTCGCCACGCTCTGCGGCCAGCGCGAAGGCCATATTTTCGGCCGCCGCACGCTGCCGGAAATGGATCTGGCATCGGTATGCTGCGCGATTCAGAACCTCTGGCTGGCAGCAAGGGCGGAAGGCCTGGGCATGGGCTGGGTATCGATGTTCGATCCGCTTGAACTTGCCGTGCTGCTCGGCATCCCCGCTGATGCAAAACCGGTTGCCATTCTTTGCATCGGCCATGTCAACAGTTTCTACAAGTCACCGATGCTGGTGGAAGAAGGCTGGTGCACAGAACGCCCGATCAGCGAACTGTTGATGGAAAACGGCTGGGCGAAATGATACCGAGACCTGAGCGCATCGTCTGTCTGACCACGGAGACCACCGAAGTGCTTTACCTGCTCGGTCAGCAGGCGCGCATCGCCGGTATTTCCGGCTACACCACGCGCCCTGCCATCGCACGCAAGGAAAAGCCACGGGTGAGCGCCTTCACCAGCGCCAACATGAACAAGATACTCGCGCTGAAACCCGATCTGGTGCTTACCGCGACCGATTTGCAGGCAGATATTGCTGCCGCCCTGATCAAGGCCGGCATCGAAGTCCATGCCTTCAATCAGCGTTCCATCGCCGATATCCTGCGCATGATCACGATGCTGGGGGCGTTGACGGGCGCAACAGACAGCGCCGAACAACTGATTGCCGGACTGCAACAGCAAATTGAAGGGGCGCGTGAGACAGCAAGCCACTTCTCCGGCAAACCCGCTATCTATTTTGAGGAATGGGACGAC
>DIVE01000099.1 GCA_002423265.1 Methylophilaceae bacterium UBA6140
GAACTGGTGCAGATGGTGCGCCCGGAGGATTCCTACGCCGCGCTGGAAGCGCTGACGGCCAGCGCCGAGGCGATCCTGCAGAAACTCGGCCTGCCGTACCGCAAGATGGCGCTATGCAGCGGCGACATGGGCTTCTCGGCGGCCAAGACCTACGACCTCGAAGTGTGGCTGCCGGCGCAGAACACCTACCGCGAGATTTCCTCGGTATCCAACTGCGAGGCTTTTCAGGCACGCCGCCTGCAGGCGCGTTTCCGCAATGAACAAGGCAAGACGGAGTTGCTGCATACCCTGAACGGCTCCGGGCTGGCAGTGGGCCGGACGCTGGTTGCGATGCTCGAAAATCATCAGAACGCTGATGGCAGTGTCAGTATTCCAGCCGTCCTGCGCCCCTACATGGGCGGGCTGGAGCGCATTACCCCGCAGACTTGAACCTGACAAGACCGGCTAAAGGAGATCACACGTTGATGCAGAGGATAGTGAGACAGGCATGACGGTCTATCAGGAACTGGCCTTGTTGTTGCTGTTGGCTGCCGGTGTCGGTGCACTGGCCGTGCGTTTGCGCCAGCCGCTGATCGTGGCTTTCATACTGGTCGGCATGCTTGCCGGCCCTTCGGCCTTCGGTTGGGTGCAAGCACACAGCGAGATCAACTTGCTGGCGCAACTGGGTATTACCATTCTGCTGTTTGTCGTCGGTCTCAAGCTTGATTTGCACCTGGTCAAGAATCTTGGTCCCGTGGCGCTGGCGACCGGACTCGGCCAGCTGGCCTTCACCATATTTTTCGGCTATCTGATTGCGCGCGGACTTGGTATCGAGCCTATCACCGCGCTCTATGTCGCAATCGCGCTGACCTTCTCCAGCACTATCATCATCGTCAAATTGCTCTCCGACAAGCGCGAGATTGACTCGCTGCACGGCCGTATTTCGATGGGTTTTCTGATCGTGCAGGATATTGCTGTCGTCATCGCCATGGTGCTCATGAGCACCTATGGTGCAGGAGCGGACGAGGGCGCGCTGGGCATGGCGGCCCTGATGCTGGCGCTGAAAATGGTCGCCATGCTTGCCGTGCTGGCACTGCTGATGCGTTATGTTCTGCCCCGGCTGTTGCATCATCTGGCGCATTCCAGCGAGCTTTTGCTGGTGTTCGCCATTGCCTGGGGTGCCGCTCTGGCAACTGCCGGCGACATGGCCGGATTCAGCAAAGAGGTGGGCGCTTTCCTCGCCGGCTTCTCGCTTGCCTCGACCAGTTACCGCGAGGCAATCAGCTCGCGCCTGACCTCGCTGAGGGATTTTTTACTGTTGTTCTTCTTCATCGATCTCGGCGCCAAGCTTGAGTTGGGTACTCTGGGAACGTCGATTCCAGAAGCCAGCGTGCTTTCTCTGTTCGTGCTGATCGGCAATCCGCTCATCGTGCTCGCTATCATGGGTTACATGGGTTACCGCAAGCGTACCGGCTTTCTCGCCGGTCTGACGGTTGCCCAGATCAGCGAGTTCTCCATCGTGTTTGCCGCGATGGGCGTCAGCCTGGGCCACATCAGCATAGAGGCGGTCGGCCTCATCACGCTGGTGGGCCTGGTGACGATCACGGCTTCGACCTACATGATTCTCTATTCACAACCGCTCTATGCGTTTTGCCGTCCATGGATCGGCGTATTTGAACGCAAGAAGCCATTCCGTGAGATGGCCTTCGAACATAGCCGCAAGCTGGAGACCGAAGCCGATGTCATCGTTTTCGGCATGGGGCGTTTCGGCGGGCGTCTGGCGAAAGAACTGCACACCCAGGGCGTCGCGGTGCTGGGCATCGATTTCGACCCCGAGGTGGCACGGCTCTCCATGCGTCATGAGGTGCCTGTCCGCTTCGGCGACGCCGAAGACCCGGTGCTGGTTGGCACCTTGCCGCTGGCTTCGGCGCGCTGGGTGGTCAGCACCATCAGCGATACCGATCTCAATCTGTCTCTGGTCAAGGCCTTGCGCCACCACGGATACGAGGGCAATATCGCCACGACGGCTCACCTCGCTGCCGACGGTGCGCGATTGAGACAGGCCGGTGTCACCAGAGTGCTGCAACCGTTCGAGGACGCAGCTGATTTCGCCGCAAAAACACTATTCGACGAAGCCTATCAGGGAGCAAAAACATGAAAGCCTTTCAACACATTCTGCTGGCGACCGATTTGTCCGAGCGCAGTGAGTCTGCCGTGCAGCGTGTGTTGCAGATCGGCCATGTCGGTATCGAAGAGCTGCGATTGCTGCATGTGCTCTCCGGCTCGCTGATGGAGGAGCTGAAGCGCCTGATTTCGGGCAACATGCCAGCCCGTCTCGAAGACAATGCAAGACGTCAGCTAGAGGCCGAGGTCGAGCAGTTCATGCAGTTGCAGGGGGCCAAGGTTGAAGGCCGGCTTGAGATCGGCCGCCCCTTTGCGGTGATTGCGGCGCAGGCTGCGGAAATGAACGCCTTGCTCGTCATCGGCGCGCATCGTAACCATGCCGTGCGCGACTGGTTTCAGGGCTCCATGCTGGAACGCATATTGAGTTGCAGCCAGCAACCGCTGCTGGTGGTGAAACAATCGGCGCAAACGCCATACCGGCGTGTGTTGGTGCCGGTGGATTTTTCCGCTTCTTCGGCGGCGGCTGTGGATGCAGCGCTGAAGATGGCGCCGGAGGCGGAAATCACTCTGTTGAACGTGTTCGAGATTCCGTTCGAGAGCAAGCTGCGCTTTGCCGGCGTCTCCGATGCCGAGATGGCGGGCTATCGTGCCTCAAGCAAACAACAGGCCGAACGCGACATGACAGCTTTCATCGGCACACTGCCGGATGTGCCTAACGGCAGATTGAACAGGGTGCTCGAATACGGGTATGCGCCGGAAGTCATCATCGGTTACGCCGAACAGCTGGCATGCGACCTGATCGTCATGGGTCGTTACGGCAAATCCGGTGTCGAGCAATTGTTGCTCGGCAGTGTCACCGAATACGTCACCATGGAGTGCAGTTGCGACATCATGGTGGTTAATGAATCAGAGGCGGCACGCGCGAAAGAGAAGCCATGAAAGGAAAGTCATGAAAAAGGGAAGCCATGAATAAGCCAGTCTGGTTGAATGGCCCGCCCAACCGCTTGCTGATGGCAACCGATCTCAGTGCGCGTTGTGATCGCGCACTCGATCGCACGGCGCAGCTCGCGCGACAATGGCAGGCGGAAATACTGGCGCTGAATGTGCTGGAATCTTCACAGTCGCCTGATCTGGCACTGGCCTGGGCATACGGCAAGGCGCCGGATAATGCCGCCATCGCACGCCGGCAGTTGCAGCAGGATCTGGCCGGTGCCGACGTAAGTTTCAATGTCAAGATTGCTACCGGCGATGCCGCAGAGACGATCAAGAAAATCGCAACTGAACATGATTGCAGCCTGATTGTCAGCGGTATGGCGCGCAACGAGACCTTCGGCCGTTTTTTACCCGGTTCCACCGTTGAGCGTTTGGCGCGCAGTGTGTCGCAGCCTTTGCTGGTAGTGCGCAATCGCCCGCATGGGGCTTACCGTCATATAGTCGTCACCAGTGATTTTTCCGAGTCTTCGCGTCATGCGTTGGCGGCAGCGCTGCGCTATTTCCCTGAGCAGAGACTGAGCCTGTACTACGCGCACAAGGTGCCGCTGTCAGCGGCAGCTGATGCGTCTGCAGCCGGCGAAAAAGGCGATGCTGTTCCAGCGTCTGTCAGAAACCGCATTCAGCAGGAATACGAAGCATTCTTGCAGGCTTGCGCTCTTGGTACCGATGATCGCAAGCGCGTTGCGCTGGTTGCCGCGCAGGGTGCGCTGGAGATTGTCTTGACGCACTACGTCAGACAGCATGATATTGATCTGGTGGTGATGGGCAGCCATGGCCGCAGCGGGCTGATGAATGCCTTGCTCGGCAGCGCGGCGGCAAAACTGCTGGATTGGTTACCCTGCGATACCCTGATCGTCAGAGACCCGCGCGCCCACGAGTGATTCCGATCAGCCGGCTTCCTGGTTGAAGCGCTGAAGGACGTGGCTGGTCATGCCGCGTGCCAGCTCTTCCTCGCCGTAGAACACCGTTCCGATTTCTTCCTTGCGCAGTAATTGCGATTCGTCTTCGCTGTGCGTGCGCAGCACGACTTCGATGCCGGGGTTCAGTGTGCGGGCGATATCAGCCATTTGCCTGACATTGATCGGGTCCGGCGTGGCAATCACCAGCATCGCCGCATTGGCGATGTGCGCCTGCACCAGCACTTCCGGCTCGCTGGCATCGCCGCTGACGGCCGCAATCCCTTGTTTGCGCAGGCTTTCCACCTGTTCGCGGTTTTGCTCGGCAACCACATAGGGAATGCCGCGGGCTTTCAGCGCTTCGGCAATACGGCGGCCTACACGGCCGTAACCCACCAGCACCACCTGACCTTCAAGATATTTGCGCTCGGTGCTCATCGGCAGCTCTGCATACGGGTCCACCCGGGTGTTAAGGCGCCGGGCCGTC
>DIVE01000084.1 GCA_002423265.1 Methylophilaceae bacterium UBA6140
GTCGTTGGTGCCGATCGAGAGAAAGTCCAGCTCGCGCGCGAAAGCCTCGGCACACAAGGCAGCGGCCGGCACTTCGATCATGCCCCCCACCTGAATTTCCTTGTCGAAATGCAGGCCTTCGCGCTGCAAGCTCAGCTTGGCGCGCTCGATCATCTGCAAGCTCTGGCGCAGCTCGTTGAGCGAAGACAGCATGGGGATCAGAATCTTGATGTTGCCGTAATGCGAAGCGCGCAGAATCGCGCGCAGTTGCGTATGGAAAATCAGCGGCTCCGACAGGCACAGGCGGATCGCCCGCAGACCAAGTGCCGGGTTGGTACAGCTGCGTACCGTGTCCGGGTTCATTTCCTTGTCGGCGCCGAGGTCCAGCGTGCGGATGGTGACCGGCAACCCTTTCATCGACTCCGCCACCTTGCGGTAGGCGAGGTATTGCTCTTCTTCATCCGGCATCTCGCGCCGGTTCATGAACAGAAACTCCGTGCGGTAAAGGCCGATGCCGGTGGCGCCCACTGCCTTGGCCTTGGTGGCATCGGCCGGCACTTCAATGTTGGCGAGCAGCTCGATCGATGTGCCGTCCAGCGTGACGGCCTTGGTCGATTTGATGCGCTTCAGCTTCTGCTGTTCGATCTCCCACTGTTCCTGCCTGAGCCGGTATTCGGCCAGCGTGTCCTTGTCCGGGTCGATGACCACCACGCCCTGATTGCCGTCGACGATGATCAGCTCGCCGTCGCGGATCAGCGCGCGTGAACGCTGCAAGGCGACAATCGAAGGAATATTCAGGCTGCGCGCCAGAATCGCCGTGTGCGAAGTAGCACCGCCGACATCGGTAATGAAAGCAGCGAACTTGTGTTCCTTGAACTGGATGGTATCGGCCGGCGAAAGATCGTGCGCGACCAGAATGATGGCGCTTTCCTGCTCCTGCATCGGCACCTGGCTGGGGTGGCCGAGCAATACCTTGATCACGCGCTCGACCACCTGAACGACATCCTGTTTGCGTTCGCGCAGATACTCGTCGTCGATCTTCTCGAACTGCTCGACCAGGTCATCCATCTGCTGCTTCAACGCCCATTCGGCATTGCACAGCTCGCTCTGGATAATCTCGGCCGGGGCGACCGAAAGCGCACGGTCGGCCAGAATCATCAAATGTGTATTGATGAACGAGCCAAGCTCGGACGGCGCGTTGACCGGCAACTGCAGACGGATGGTTTCGAGATCCTCCCGCACAGCGGCGACCGCCTCGTTGAAGCGCTGGATTTCCTGCGGGATAAGGTCCTCAGGCACGACATAATGCGCGACCTCAAGCAGCGCATGCGAGACCAGATGCGCGCGACCGATGGCGATGCCGCCGGAGACAGCAACCCCATGCATACTGAAACTCATTTCCGCCTCCCCTGCTTCGTCGATACGGCGTTGCCCGCCTCGCTCACTCCTGATCGTACTTGATGTACTGCTTGCGTCGCTCGCTCGTTGGCGCCTTGTCTCGACCTTGCATGGAAGCCGGAAAAGGCGGACAGGGCTTCGGGAAAGGTGGTCTTGGCGTCATGGCGCACATCGCGCCTCCCTTGCTTCGTCGATACAGCCTTGCCCGCCTCGCGTGTGTCCGGCAGTAACGGTTGCGTTTTCTGCGATGTTTGCATGCAGATGTCTTGAGATGACATCAATTTATTCCGGCTCACCGAAACGGCTGTTGATCAGTTCGACCAGCGCGTCCATTGCCGCCTGCTCATCCGGGCCCGAGGTTTCGAGCGTGACGATGCTGCCTTTGCTGGCGGCCAGCATCATGACGCCCATGATACTTTTGGCGTTCACTCTGCGGTTGTTGCGCTCGATCCAGATTTCGCATTTGAAGCGGCTGGAGGTTTGCGTCAGCTTGGTCGAGGCACGCGCGTGCATGCCCAGTTTGTTGATGATTTCAATATCTTGTCTCAGCATAGTGTGTGCCTTGCTAGTCTAAATCTGTGAAATGAATGACACCTTCTCGCCCGCCGCTCAGGGCTTTTTCAACCAGTGTTCTGAGGTTGCCGCTTCTGTAGGTCAGCGTTCTTACCAGCATCGGCAGGTTGACACCGGCAACGCCTTCCACCCGGCCGGCGACCACCAGCCGGTTGACCAGATTGCATGGCGTCGCGCCATAGATGTCTGACAATATCAAAACGCCATCGCCCTGGTCGAGCTCTTCGATCAGTTTCTGCGCCTGCGGCAACAGGGTCGCCGGGTCGTCGTGGGTGCCGACGCCGAGATGTTTGAGCGAGGCGGGCCGGGTGCCCATCACATGGCTGGCGCAATGGATCAGGCTTTCTCCCAGCGTACCATGGGCAATAATCAGTATTCCTATCATGCTGTTACCTCGAATTTCAATCGCTTCGCCATTTTTCACGTTGTTCAGGCTAGCGCATCATTCCAGCTCGCGGTGCCGGATCAGCACTTTTTGCTGTTCGTTGCGGAAATGGCGGCCAAGTTTTTCGACAAAATAGACCGAGCGGTGCTGGCCGCCGGTACAGCCGATGGCGACCGTCAGATAGCTGCGGTTGTCTCGCGTGAAAGCCGGTAGCCAGCGCGCGATGAAGTTGCGGATGTCTTCGAAGATCGCCTGTGCTTCGGGTTGGCTCTCCATGAAAGTCTTCACTGCTTCGTCGTGCCCGGTCAGGTTGCGTAATGCCGGGTCATAGTGCGGGTTGGGCAGAAACCGCAGATCGAAAACAAAATCCGCATCGAGCGGGATGCCGTGCTTGAAGCCGAATGAGGCGAAAAGCAGGGTCATGCCCTGGTGCTCGTGCGCGATGAAATCCTTGACCCAGTTGCGCAGGGTGTTGGCGCTGAGGTCGCTGGTATCGACACGGTGGCCCAGATAAGCCAGTTGTCCCAACAGCTCGCGCTCGCGCCGAATGCTTTCGGCCAGCGTGGTTTGCTCATCGCTCAGGGGGTGGCGTCTGCGCGTCTCGCTAAAACGTTTGACCAGCGTTTCGACGCTGGATTCGAGGAATAGCAGCTGTACTTCGATGCCTTGCTGTTTCAGCTGCTGAATGGCCTCCGGCAGCACTTCGATCGCTTCGCTGCGGGTGTCCATGCTGATGGCGACGCGGTTCTGGCCATGCAGATGTTGCAGGATATTGTTGAGCAAGGTCGCAGGCAGATTGTCGATGCAGTAATAACCGCTGTCTTCCAGGGCCTTGAGCACCACGCTCTTGCCTGAACCGGATAAGCCTGTGACGATGACGAGTTGCATTCGCGGCGCCTCGCTCAATCTTTCTTCTGCGCGGTTTTTTGCATGTTCTTTTTCATTTCGCGGGTCTGGCGCTGCATGAATTGTTTGGTGCCGTTGATGCCGCGTAACAGCAGCATGTGGTTGCGCAGCGCTACTTCGACCAGCACGGCGATGTTGCGGCCGGCGGCGACGGGAATCAGCACTTTGGGCACTTTGACGCCGAGGATTTTCTCCTGCTGCGAGGCGATCTTCAGCCGGTCATGCTGGAAAGCGGCGAGTTTTTCCGCGTGCTCGAGCTGAATGATGAGATCGAGCGGCTTGGTCGGCTTGACCGAGTTATCGCCGAACAGCTCGCGGATATTGAGTACACCGAGGCCGCGCACTTCGAGAAAATCTTCCAGCAACTTGGGGCAACGGCCTTCGAGACGGTCGGGCGCGACCTTGTAGAAATCAATGATGTCGTCCGCCACCAGCCTGTGCCCGCGCGAAATCAGCTCCAGTGCCAGTTCGCTCTTGCCGATGGCGGGCTCCCCCTTGAGCAGCACGCCGAAGCCCTGCACTTCCATGAAAACGCCGTGGAAGCTGACGGTTTCGGCTACCGCCTGCGACAGGTAGTGGCTCAGCACATCCATCAGGCTCGGGCTTTGCAACGGGGTGGTGAACAACGGTGTCGAGCGGTCGTTGGCAGCCGACAGCAGTTCTTCCGGCGGAATCTCGCCGTTGGCGACGACCACTGCAGCAAGGTCGGTCGAGAACAGGTTCTGGATCGCCTGCAGCAATTCCTTTGAGTGAAGGCTGCGCAGGTAGTCCATTTCAGCGCAGCCCAGCACCTGAACGCGGTTCGGGTGCACGAAATTGAGATGCCCGATCAGCGCGAGCGATGGCTTGCTGACGGTTTCGCTGCTCAGCAGGTTATCGCCGCCGCCAAGCCCTGCAACCCAGGTGAGTTTCAGGTTGCGGCGGGTGTCTCGATAAAGTTTATCGACGCTGATTTCGGGCATGGTTTTCCTCTCCATCCGGGTGCTGTCAGTGGCGTAACTGCATGGGCCTGTCTGAAATCACCCGGCGGTTGTCTTACTCGGTAGCCTGGTGCTTGAGCGCACCGTTGACCTTGTGGTGGTCGCCCTGCTTTTCCTTGTGCTTCAGTACTTGACGATCCAGCTTGTCGATCAGCATGTCGATCGCGCTGTACATGTTTTCGTCGGAGCATTCGACATGCAGGTCGTTACCCGGCACATGCAGCGTGGCTTCCACCTTCTGCACCAGTTTTACTACACTCAGAGTGACCTTCACATCAATGACGTGATCGAAGTGGTTGCTTACTCGCGCAAGCTTGCTTTCGATGTAATCACGCAAAGCTGGGGTGACATCCAAATGATGGCCGGTTAGTTGCAAGTTCATGATGCTCTCCTTGGTTACGACTACAAAAAGTAGTGAATTGTTATGGTGAAACTCAAACGTCAAACTACAGCGCCTTGCGCTGGCTCGCTGCAGGCAACTGCAGTGATTCCCTGTATTTGGCAATGGTACGCCTTGCCACAACGATGCCCTGTTTGCTCAGCACATCGGTAATCTGGTTGTCCGATAACGGTTTCTTCGGGTTTTCTTCGGCGATCATCTGCTTGATCAGCGCACGGATCGCAGTAGCGGAACAGGCGCCGCCGGATTCGGTGGCGACATGGCTGCCGAAGAAATACTTGAGCTCGTAAACTCCACGCGGAGTGAGCATGTACTTGCGCGTAGTAACCCGTGAAACGGTGGACTCATGCAAGCCAAGCTCATCTGCGATCTCGCGCAGCACCAGCGGCCGCATCGCCACCTCGCCATGTTCGAAGAAGTTGCGCTGACGGTCGACGATCGCCTGCGAGACCCGCAGAATGGTCGAGAAGCGCTGCTGGATATTCTTGATCATCCACTTGGCTTCCTGCATCTGGCTCATCAGATACTGATTGGAGCTGTCGCGGTTGCGTTTCAGGATGTCGGCGTAAATCTGGTTGATGCGCAGTTTGGGCACGACCTCGTCATTGAGGCTGGCGATCCAGACGCCCTTGATCTTCTTGACGATGATCTCGTGCTGAATGTAATGGTCGGAGCTGATGCTGCCGAATTCGCCGCCGGGCCGCGGGTTGAGCTGGGTGATGAGATGTTGCGCCTGACGCAGGGCTTCGTCGTCGCATTGCAGCAGCTTGCGCAACTTGCCGTAATCGCGCGATGCAAGTAGCGGCAGGTGATGTTCGACCAGATTTTTGCTCAATTCGACGACTGCCGTCTGCTCAGGCATGGCGCGCAGCTGCAGCGAAAGGCATTCGGACAGGTTGCGGGCGCCGACGCCGGCCGGGTCGAGGTTCTGGACATGCTTGAGAGCGGTCTGCAGTTCGAGCAGATCGACCTCGGCCTGAGGCTCGAACATGTCAACCAGCTCTTCCAGCGGTTGTTCGAGATAACCATCTTCGTTGATGGCGTCAATCAGCACCATCGCCAGCATCTGGTCGCGTTCCGAAAGCGTGAGCAGCTTGAGCTGGCTCAGCAGATGCTCGCGAAGGGTTTCCGGTGCGGCCTCCTGGAAATTGTAATCGCCATCGTCATCGTTGCCGGCGCTGTCTTCCCAGCGCGTGTTGCCGGAATATTCCAGATAGTCGTCGGCAAAATTCTCCTGCACCGGTGTTTCTTCGGTACGCGTTTGCTCCTGCGGGCTGGCGGTTTCCTGCGCGGCGCTCGATGGAATGAAAGTGTCGACCGCATCGCTGCCGTCGGCATTCTTTTCGTCCAGTTCCAGCAGGGGGTTGGCTTGCAGAATCGCTTCCAGTTCCTGGTTGAGCTCCTGCGTCGAAAGTTGCAGCAAACGGATGGATTGCTGCAGCTGCGGCGTCAATGCCAGATTCTGGGAGAAGCGGAGTTGTAAACCTTGTTTCATAGTTGCCTGTTTTGCGTCTTACAGACGGAAATCCTTGCCCAGATACACTTCCTTGACGCTGTCGTTCTGCACGATCTCGCTTGGCAGTCCGGCGGCGAAAATGCGGCCTTCGTTGACGATATAGGCGCGGTCGCAGATGCCCAGCGTTTCGCGCACGTTGTGGTCGGTGATCGGCACCCCGATGCCGCGGCCTTTCAGGAAGCTGATGATGCGCTGGATCTCGATCACGGCAATCGGATCGATCCCGGCAAACGGCTCGTCGAGCAAAATGAAGCGCGGCTGGGTCGCCAGCGCGCGGGCAATCTCGACCCGGCGCCGCTCGCCGCCGGACAGGGCCAGTGCCGGCGTTTCGCGCAAGTGC
>DIVE01000095.1 GCA_002423265.1 Methylophilaceae bacterium UBA6140
CTCATCGTTTGCTCACGGCTCTGTAAAGCATATAGGTCCAGTCCCAGGGCTTGAGCACAGGGCGCTGGCTGAACATGTCGCCGCGCGATTTGTGCAGTTTGTGCAGAATACGCTCGCCACCGGCGATGATGGTGCGCATCTCCAGCCCGATACGGCCCGGTAAAACAAGACCAAGAGGCGCTCCGGATTGCAGCAGTTTGCGGGCGCGATTGATCTCGAACTCCATGAACAACCCCCAGGTGCCGGAAGCATTGCCATCGGCGATCTGGTTTTCGGTAACGTTGTATTTTCGCATTTCGTCCTGCGGGAAATAGATGCGGTCCTTCTTGTAATCGATAGCCACATCCTGCAGGAAGTTGATGATCTGCAGGGATGAGCAGATCGCATCCGACATGCCGATATTGCGCGGCGTTGCCATGCCGTAGAGGTGAAGCAGCAGACGGCCGATCGGGTTGGCTGACCGGCGGCAATAGTCCATGACTTCGCCGAAATCCGCGTAACGGCTTTTGCTGACATCCTGGCTGAAAGCATCGAGCAGGTCGTAGAAAGGCTGCAATGGCAGCTGATGATTTTTTATTGTGTCTTGCAAACTGACAAAAAACGGGGTTTCCGGCAATGTGTTATCGCCGATGCGGTCGAGCTCACGACGGAAGCCATTCAGTAGCGCAAGTCTTTCATCCGGCTTCAGATCGCCCTCGTCGGCAAAGTCGTCGGCCTGCCTGGCGAAGGCATATATCATGCCTATCGGTTTACGCAGGCGCATGGGCAATAACGCCGATGCGACCGGAAAGTTTTCATAATGGCTGTGCGCGAGCGCGAGACTTTGCTCGGCTGCCAGCTGTGAATTCTGCATACCCATATCGGCGCTCAGTATGCCACAAATCAGGTGTCTCGGCCTCATTGCGTCAGGGACGCCGAACGCCGGTTTGCGTTACAATTCCTCCATCAATCGGCTTAAGGATGACACATGCTCGGCATAATCGGCGGCACTGGCTTGACCCAGCTGGCCAATCTTACGGTGATCAAACGCCAGATCGTTCGCACACCTTACGGCGAGCCATCTGCACCTCTGGTGTTTGGCGAAGTGGGCGGTCGCGAAGTCGTATTTCTTGCGCGTCATGGCGGCGGTCATACCATTCCTCCGAATGCGGTCAATTACCGGGCCAATCTCTGGGCGTTGCAGTTCGAAGGGGTCACACATGTGCTTGCGGTCGCTACGGTGGGCGGCATACATCCCGATCTTGGCCCCGGCCGCATCGCGTTGCCGGATCAGATCATCGATTACACGCATGGACGTAAAACCAGCTTCCATGATGGTCAGGAACTGCCAGTCAGGCATATCGACTTCACCGAACCTTACAGCAGCCAGATGCGGGATTTGATCAGGCAGGCCGCGGCAGAGGCGGGAGAGCCATTGTTCGAAGGCGGCGTCTACGCAACAGCACCGGGCCCACGACTGGAGACCGCCGCTGAAATCAATCGCATGGAGCGTGACGGTGCCGCGATGGTTGGCATGACCGGCATGCCGGAAGCTGCGCTGGCGCGGGAACTGGACATCGAGTATGCGGCCATTTGCCCGGTTGCCAACCATGCGGCAGGGCGTGGCAGTAGCCTGCATGGTATCAATTATGACGATATCGGCACGGTGCTGACCGGAGCCATGGTGCGTGTACGTCGGATACTCGAAAAGGCGGTGATGTTGCATGGCAATTAGAACAGTATTGCGCATGGGCGACCCATTGCTGCTGCAAAAAGCAGCGCCGGTCGAAGCTTTTGATACCCCTGAATTACATGCCCTGATCAAGGACATGGAAGACACCATGACGCACATGAATGGCGCCGGCATTGCGGCTCCGCAGATCGGAACCGGTTTGCGCGTGGTGATCTTTGGCGTCGGTGCGAACCCGCGCTATCCCGATGCCGAGCAGGTGCCTTATACCGTGCTCATCAATCCGGTGTTGAACCCAGTCGGCACCGAGGTCGAAGACGGCTGGGAAGGCTGCCTTTCGGTGCCCGGCATGCGCGGGATCGTACCGCGACATCAGCGCCTGCACTACACCGGCTTTGACCAGTACGGCAAGCCGATAGACAGGCTGGTCAGCGGCTTTCATGCCCGCGTCGTCCAGCACGAATGCGACCATCTTGATGGCATACTTTATCCCATGCGCATCCGTGATCTTGCCAACTTCGGCTTTACCGATGTGCTTTTTCCCGGCCAGGAAATGCAAGACGATTGAAACCTGTTCTGGTACAATACGCGGCTGTTCTGGGGCGGCTGAAACAGAACTTTTTGTAATCAATGATGGAAGCGTGGCCGAGTGGTTGTGACCGACAAGGTCATCGTCGCTGATGTAAGCAGATGAATCTGCGACATCAGCGCGAAAGGCAACAGTCTTGACAACAACGCTGCGTCAGTAGTGTTGTTGCGGTGTAGGGTAATGTGAGCGTGGCGAACGTTAGCCGAAACCAAAACTGGCTCTCAATGTAGCCAATGATGGAAGCGTGGCCGAGTGGTTGAAGGCAACAGTCTTGAAAACTGTCAAGGGTTTACGCCCTTCGTGAGTTCGAATCTCACCGCTTCCGCCAGTACCTCAAGCAATATTTCCCCATAATTTCAGAAGCTCCAATTTTACCCCTGTCGTCAACATACCTGACTAAAAAAGTGGGATAATCTGTCTCGTTATTGCAAGGCAACAAGGAGATGATGATGGTACCCAAACAATCACTGGATTTAACAGGTAAGGTGGCGCTGGTCACGGGCGGCGCTGTCGGTATAGGCAAGGCTTCCGTATTGGCGCTTGGCAGGGCAGGAGCTTTCATTGGCGTTCACTACTACAGCAGCAAGCCGGCGGCTGAAGCGTTGCTGGCGGAGCTGAAAGCGGAGAATATCAATGCCATGTTGCTGCATGGAGACCTCACCGATGAGAATGATGCCAATGGCGTGGTTGATTCATTGGCGGCAGAAGCCGGGCGCCTGGATATTCTGGTGAATAACAGCGGCGGTTTGGTCAAGCGCGCCAAAATCGAAGATTGTCCGCTGGATGTCTGGAGAAAATCTCTCGATATCAATTCGACCAGTGCATTTCTGGTGACCAGGCGTGCGATACCGCATTTGCGTGCTACAGGTAGCGGCCGTATCGTCAACTTGCTCTCGTTATCGGTGCAAACCGGCGGTGCCAACGGTGCCGGAGCCTACGCTGCCGGCAAGGGGGCGCTGATGGTGTTTACCCATACGCTGGCCAAAGAGCTGGCGCCGCATGTGCGTACCAATTCGATCATGCCTGGTACCGTGGAGACCCAGCATCACGAGATACACTCGACTGAAGAGATGCTGGAAGCCTATCGCAAGCAGACTCCGCTGGGCCGCAATACGATGGCGGAAGAGGTGGCAAGTTCGGTATTGTTTCTCGCCAGCGATATGTCATCTCATATCAACGGCGCGCTGATTGACATCAGCGGCGGCAGGTTCCTCAGATAATTTAGTGAAATTTTTCGTGGAATCCGCATAAATAATGGTGAAAAGCCCGAATGGCTGGGTTAAGATAGCCACTCCGAACAATAACTCAAGGGAAGTTTCGATGAATAAAGCAGAATTGATTGAACAAGTCGCCAAAGAAGCAGGTATCAGCAAGGCAGCTGCCGGCAAAGCGATCGATGCATTCACGGACAGCGTTACTGCAGCTCTCAAGGGCGGTGATACAGTGACTCTGATTGGTTTCGGTACATTTACCGTATCCGCACGCGCAGCCCGTACCGGCCGCAACCCGCAAACCGGCAAGGAACTCAAGATCGCAGCCCGCAAGGCGCCTGGTTTCCGCGCCGGCAAGGCACTGAAAGACGCGCTCAACTAAGCTTTCGAGCTGATTGTTGCCAAAACGCCAGCTATCCAGCTGGCGTTTTTTTTCATTGCAGCCTTCTTTATTAGCGCTTTTTCCGGCTTTCTGAATCAGGCTGAATCAAGCCGCTTCAGTATCACGCGACTTTCAGCAAGTCATGTTCCAGTTTTTTCAGCACTTTTTCATCCAGCTTGCCACCTGACGGCCCGGAGATCACAAATGTATCTTCCGCGCGGTTGCCCAGCGTATTGATCTTGGCATTGTGCAGATGTACCTGATGCTTGAGAAAAATGCTGGCAAAGCGCGACAAAAGACCGGGGCGATCGCTCGCAATGATTTCAAGGCGATGATTATTGCTATTGCCGTCAGAAAATGCGGTGACGCTGGCTGTGATTGGCATATGTTTGACTTGCCGGCTGATCCTGCCCTGAACAGGAGATGCGGGAAGTGTGTTTTCCTTGAGTATGCGCGTCAGTTCGTACTCGATAAAGTTTAATAAGTTACGATAACTTGTTGTTCTATCATTCTGATCCAGAACAATAAAGCTGTTAAGTGCATAGCCGTGTGCTGTCGTGTAAACCCTGGCTTCGACAATCGTATAACCGGTGCGCTCAAAAAAGCTGCATATATGTGAAAACAGGTCGTCCCGATCCGGTGTGTAGACCATGATTTGAATGCCGTCACCAGCCGGGCCCAGTCTGGCACGGACAATGACGTCGCTGGTGCTTGCGTGCGGCATGATGAGCCGGGTGTGCCAGGCGATCTCCTGTGCTTCGTAGCGCAGGAAGTATTGCTGACCGAGGCTCTGCCACAAGTTCCGGTAACTTTCGGGTTTGATGCCGTAATACCCCAGTTTTTCCATCGCCTGTTGCTGCCGCAGCTTGATTTCCATTTCCGTGTCGGCGGTATCGCCCCTGAGAAACCGTTGGGTGGCAAAGAACAGATTTTCCAGCAGTTTGGCTTTCCAGGCATTCCAGACTTTCGGGCTGGTGCCGCGGATATCCGCAACCGTCAGCAGGTAAAGTGCGGTCAGATGGCGCTCATCCTTCATCTGAGCGGCGAATTGCTTGATGACGGCGGGATCGGACAGATCCGCTTTCTGCGCGACACTGGATAGAGAGAGGTGGGATTCGACCAGCCAGGCGACAAGCTCGCTATCTGCCTTGGAAAGGCCGTGCAGGAGGCAGAATTTTCTTGCATCGACGGCCCCTAGTGTCGAGTGATCGCCGCCGCGACCTTTGGCGATGTCATGAAACAGCGCACCGAGATAAAGCAGGTGCGGTGCATCGAACTCGGCGAACAGTCTGCTGCATAGCGGGAATTCGTGATTGAACCTTGGCAGGGCAAAGCGGCGCAGGTTGCGTAACACGTTCAGTATGTGTTCGTCGACGGTGTAGACATGGAACAGGTCGTGCTGCATCTGACCGACGATACGGCCGAAAGCGGGAATGTAGCGNNCTTGTTTGTGGCGGATTGGCGGAACTCGCTGTTGACCAGGTTTTTCACGCGGTAAAGCGCTCTCAGCAGGTTCGGGCTCATGCCCTTGAGTTCCTGATGCTGCTCGAGCAACAGAAAGCTCTCCATGATGGCCGACGGTTCGCGTTGCAGGATGCTGGCCGATTTGATGTCAAGCAAGCCGTGTCGTGACTCGAAGCGAGCATTGATGCCGGTTGCGGGAGACTCCGAGATATGCAGATGTGTTTCGAGCAGTTGCAGCAATATGTCGTTCATCAGACCGATGAATTTGGCGCTTTGATAAAAGCCCTGCATCAATTGCTCGCTGGCGCGGCGTTTCGGCGTGTTGGTGAATCCCAGAGCGGTTGCCAGCTCATTCTGGAAATCGAACACCAACCTGTCTTCGCGGCGCCTGGCGAGATAGTGCAGGCGCACGCGCAACATCTGCTGATGCCGTTCATGACGGCGAATCTGACGCGCTTCCTGTTCGGTGATCAGGCCATGCTTGACCAAGCCATTCCAGTCGTGCCCCAGGCCCTGGCTACGGCTGATCCAGAGAATGTTCTGCAAATCGCGCAGACCGCCCGGGCTTTCCTTGATATTGGGTTCGAGATTGTAGGCAGTGTCGTTGAAGCGGGCATGACGCTGGCGCTGTTCCTGCATCTTCGCCCGGTAGAATTCGGCAGGCTTGACCAGGTTTTCGATCTCGATGCCGAATTGACGATAGAGCCGTCTGTCGCCAGCAAGATATCGTGCTTCCAGCAAATTGGTTTGCACTGTTGCGTCACGCGCGGCTTCTTCTGCACATTCCTGCAGATTTCTGACGCTATGGCCGACAGCGAGGCCGATGTCCCAGAACAGTCCGATCAGAGACTCAATCGATTGCTGGATTTCTCTATCGGCTTCAGCCGGAAGCAGGATAAGGAGATCGACATCGGAATAGGGAAACAATTCGCCGCGGCCGTAGCCGCCGACTGCGATCAGGCAGACGCCGGGGTTAATCTCGGTGCTTTGCCAGATGTCCTGTAACAGCCGGTCTACCAGCTTGCAGTGTTGCTTGAGTAGCCTCGGTGTGTTGGCGTTACGGAAGAAATTTTCCCGGAGAACAGCCTGCTCTGCCTGCAAGCGCTGACGCCAGATTCTGGCGAAACCTTCTGGCGGCTGTGATTGCAGGCCGGTACTCATGCTAAAGAATACCGGGGACGGCTGGCGTTCCGTCAGAGACGGTCAGAACCTCATAACCGGCCTCTGTTACAAGCACTGTGTGTTCCCATTGGGCGGAGAGACTGTGATCTTTGGTGACGATGGTCCAGCCGTCGTTGAGTTGCTTGATGTCGCGTTTGCCGGCATTGATCATGGGCTCGATTGTAAATATCATGCCGGCCTGCAATTTCAGGCCGGCGCCTGGCCGGCCGTAATGCAACACCTGCGGATCTTCATGGAATTTCTTGCCGATACCGTGACCGCAGAATTCGCGTACCACGGTGTAGCCGTTTTTCTCGGCGTAGCTTTGTATCGCATGACCGATGTCGCCCAGAGTAGCGCCGGGTTTGACTTTGGCGATGCCCAGCCACATGCATTCATAAGTGATGTCACACAGGCGTTTGGCTTGAATCGATGGTTCGCCTACACAGAACATACGGCTGGTGTCGCCGTGATAACCGTCCTTGATGACGGTAATGTCGAGGTTGACGATGTCACCGTTTTTCAGCACCTTGGGGCCGGGAACGCCATGACAAATCTGGTGATTGACCGAAGTACAGATCGATTTGGGGTAGGGTGCGTGCCCCGGCGGTGCGTAGTTGAGCGGAGCAGGGATGGTTTTTTGCACGTCCACCATATAATCGTGGCATAGCTTGTCCAGCACTTCGGTAGTGATGCCCGGTTTGACGTGAGGTGTGATGAAATCCAGCACCTCCGCCGCCAGCCTGCCTGCCACGCGCATTTTCTCGATATCGTGTTCATTCTTGATGGTAATTGCCATAATGCTTTCCAGCGGCTTTGCGCCTAATAATCCTTGAATCCAAACAGGCGCTTATGGTAGCATACTGCACCCATTTATCAGGAATCGTCCTGACAGGTGGAAATCTGCACACACTCCCCGTACAGGGTGCCAAGCCTGCCTGCATTATGAGGCAGAGTCGGGTGTTGTTGGGAGTGTGGAAGCAATAACCCTTACTGGAGACTAATATGTCCGTCACTATGCGTCAAATGCTGGAAGCCGGGGTTCACTTCGGCCATCAAACCCGTTACTGGAACCCGAAAATGGCACCGTACATTTTCGGTGACCGCAACAAGATTCATATCGTCAATCTGGAAAAATCCCTGCCGATGTTCGAAGATGCGCTGAAATACGTGCGTCAGCTGGCCGCCAACAAGGGCCGCATTCTGTTTGTCGGCACCAAGCGCCAGGCTCGTGAAATCGTCAAGGAAGAAGCGCAGCGCGCCGGTTGTGCTTACGTCAACCATCGCTGGTTGGGCGGCATGCTGACCAACTTCAAGACCGTCAAGACCTCGATCAAGCGTCTGAAGGACATGAAGGCCCAGCAAGAAGTCGGCCTCGAAGCCTTGAGCAAAAAAGAGCAGCTGATGTTCAAGCGCGAGATGGAAAAGCTCGAAAAAGACATCGGCGGCATCCAGGACATGGCTGCTTTGCCTGATGCGATTTTTGTCATCGATGTGGGTTACCACAAAATCGCCATCTCGGAAGCTAAAAAACTGGGCATCCCATTGATCGGTGTGGTGGACTCCAACCACTCGCCCGAAGGCATCGACTACATCATCCCCGGCAACGACGACTCGGCCAAGGCCGTGGCTTTGTATGCCCGTGGCATCGCTGACGCGATCATCGAAGGCCGTGCCAATGCGGTCAACGATGTGGTCAAGGCCGTCACCGAAGGCGCTGACGAATTCGTCGAAGAAGCCAACGCTTCTGCCTGAGTTCCCAAGACTCGATGAAAGGGGCTTTGTGGCCCCTTTTTTTTAATCTGACTTTTAGACTGAATACGGAGAAATCAAATGGCTGCAATTACCGCAAGCATGGTCGCTGAACTGCGCGCAAAAACCGACGCCCCCATGATGGAGTGCAAAAAAGCCCTGACCGAAGCCGAAGGCGACATGGCCAAAGCCGAAGAGTTGCTGCGCGTCAAGCTGGGCACCAAGGCTGGCAAGGCCGCTTCGCGCGTGACCGCCGAAGGCGTGGTGACCAGTTT
>DIVE01000087.1 GCA_002423265.1 Methylophilaceae bacterium UBA6140
ATAGGTAGACGCAAGAATCCACGACGCTGCCAGAACAAAATAAAGCAGCGCGACCCATTGGGGGGTGAGCTTCTTCAGCTCGTTTCCGACTCGCTTCATTGGCCTTGATTGCTTCCCTGTGTTCAGGTTGTTATTGACTCACTGCGTTTTACTATCTGGTGTCTGCCGCAGGCAGCCCTGCTCTCAGGTTACACCTGAAGAAACAAAATGCAACCATTCCCCGACAGCGCCTCACAAGGGCTGCCAGCTCGGGATCATGGCCGCCTGCCCGTAATAACCGCCATGCGCATCGACGATATTCCAGACGGTTGCATGCTGAATGCGGAATTTGCTGCCATCACCGGCGATGCGAATGCCNNCTCCAGTCCATGCGGAACAGCCGCTGCGCCGCAAGGTTGGCGTAATTGAACACCGGCTCGGCACGCGTATCATGCGAGAGCACGGCGAATGCGGCCTGCATCAACTGTCCAACAGCAGTTGCCGCATCATCTGTTTCTACCAGCCGGCGACCGGTCCAGTGCGCATAGCTCCAGCAAATACGCCCGGTCTGCCATTGCAGAAACAAGGGATCGATATTGTTCCAGGCATCCATTACCAGTAATGCTCCACGGTGATCTGCCCCGGTTCCTTGCGCCGGTGTTTTTTCATGCCGCGCTGCATCAGCTGCTGCATGGTGTCCTCGATCATCTGCGGGTTGCCGCACAGCATGACCTGGCTCTGCGCAGCGCTCAACGCCAGCCCTGTGCGGCTTTCCAGGCGGCCGTCGGCGATCGCCTGCGGAACTCTGCCGCCAAGCGCAAAACCGGTTTCCTCGCGGCTGACAAAGGGCACAAAAACGAACTGCGCGCCATGCTTGGCCTGCAGCGCAGCGATGCGTTCGCGATAGCTCAGCTCGGCCAGAGTACGCACGGCATAAACCAGCACCACGCGCTCGAATCGCTGCCAGGGCGCTGCCGTATCCAATATCGAAAGAAACGGCCCGACCCCGGTACCGGTCGCCATCAGCCACAAATGCGGCGCCGGCGGCACTTCGTCGAGCACCATGAAGCCGTTGGCACGCGGCGCGACCAGCAATTCGTCGCCCGCCTGCAGCTTGACCAGCTGTGAAGTCAGTTCACCGCCCGGCACTTCGATGTAATAGATCTCCAGCGGCCTGATTTCAGGCGCATTGCACAGGGAATAAGGCCGGCCGATGACCTTGCCCTCGACCTCAAGGCCGATCTTGACGAACTGCCCGGCCTGAAACGGCTCGATCGGCGATTCGATATAGAGACTATGCAGAACCGGGCTCCATTGCCGCTGTTCGATCACCACGCCTTTGTTCCATGCCGCCATGATTGGGCCTTAAATTCAAATTCAATATCATTCACAGTAGTCAAATCGTCAGAAAAATGCAACGTGACAGCAGACGGCGTCTGCGGCTAAACTTGCCGGCTGTTTCGTTCTGGTACGTCATGTTTTCCAATCTCAACACCCCACAGCGCGAAGCTGTGAAATATCTCGACGGCCCCCTGCTGGTGCTGGCAGGCGCAGGCAGCGGCAAGACCCGCGTCATCACGCAGAAAATCGCCTACCTGATCGAAAAATGCGGTTACGCGCCAAGAGAAATCGCTGCCATCACCTTCACCAACAAGGCTGCACGCGAGATGCAGGAACGCGTCGGCCACTTGCTCGAAGGCAAACCGGCCAAGGGGCTGACCATCGCCACCTTCCACTCGCTCGGCTTGCAAATGCTGCGACAGGAAGCGCAACTGCTGGGCTACAAACCGCAGTTCTCGATTCTGGATTCGTCCGACAGCTTCAAGATTCTGGCCGATATTCTGGCCACCACCGACAAGCAGCTGTTGCGCAAAACGCAATGGCAGATTTCCNNCCGCCGCGCGGGTATACCAGCTCTACCAGCAAACGCTGAAGGCCTATCAGGCGGTCGATTTCGACGATCTGATCAAGCTGCCGGTGGAGCTGTTCGAACAGCATCCTGAAGCGCTGGAGCGCTGGCAGCGCAAACTGAAGTATCTGTTGATCGACGAGTATCAGGACACCAACGCCTGCCAGTACAAGCTGGTGAAGATGCTCACCGGCGTCGAGGGCCGCTTTACCGCCGTGGGTGACGACGATCAGGCGATTTACGGCTGGCGCGGCGCCGATGTCGAGAATCTGCGCCAGCTGACCGAAGACTTCAGCCGTCTCAAGGTGATCAAGCTGGAGCAGAACTACCGTTCCACCGTGCGCATCCTGCGCGCTGCCAACCAGGTCATCGCCAACAACCCGAAGCTGTTCGAGAAAAAACTCTGGAGCGAGCACGGCACCGGCGACCCGATTCAGATCAGTGCGGCAAAGGACGAAATGCACGAGGCCGAATCGGTGGTCATGAAGATCATGGCGCACAAGTTCGAGCACCGCACATATTACCGGGATTACGCCATTCTTTACCGAGGCAACCACCAGGCCCGCCTGTTCGAGGAAAAGCTCAGAGAGCACAAAATCCCCTACACCATCTCCGGCGGCCAATCCTTCTTCGACAAGGCCGAAATCAAGGATCTGGTCAGCTATCTGCGTTTGATCGCCAACGAGGATGACGATCCGGCGTTCATCCGCGCCGCCACCACACCGAAAAAAGGCATCGGCAATACCACGCTGGAGCGCCTGGGCGAGTACGCCCGGCAGCACCATCTTTCACTGTTTGCCGCCGCATTCGAGGCTGAATTCCAGAGCGAGATCGGCCACAAGCAGCTGGAAGACCTGCTCAGGTTCTGTCAATTCATCAACCGCGTACAGGAACGGGCGGCGAAAGAACCTGCGGGAGAATTGCTCAACGAAATGCTGGAAGCCATTCAGTACGAGCCTTTTCTTTACGACACGGAAGACCCGCGCGCGGCAGAAAGCAAATGGAAGAACGTACTGGATTTCGTCGGCTGGCTTGCGAAAAAAGGTGAGGAAGACGAGCGCAATCTGCTGGAACTGACGCAGATGGTGTCTTTGATGAGCATGCTGGAAGGCCGCGAAAACGGTGAGCCGGACGCGGTCAAGCTCTCCACCCTGCACGCCGCCAAGGGGCTTGAGTTCGGCCATGTTTTTCTGGTCGGCGTGGAGGAAGGCATCCTCCCCCACCGCGAGAGCGTCGATAACGGTCAGATCGAGGAAGAGCGCAGATTGATGTACGTCGGCATCACGCGCGCGCAAAGAACGCTGCATATCTCCTGGTGCCGGAAACGCAAGCGCGCCGGCGAAAGCGAGATCTGCGAAGCCAGCCGCTTTATCGAGGAATTACCGCAGGATGACGTGCGTCACTTCGGCAACCCTGGCGCCGACCCCGCGGCCAGCAAGGAACACGGCAAGGAACGCATGGCGCAGATACGGGCGATGCTGGGCGCCAAACAGGGCGGATGAACAAACCCTGATCAAGCCCCTTCAAAAAAGCGGACGCCGTTGCGGCCGCTTTGCTTGACCTGATACATCGCCATGTCGGCGCGATTGAGAATATCGTCACCGGAAAGCGCATTGCCGGTGAACAGACAGATACCGATACTGGCGCTGCATACATGTTCTATCGTCAGCTCCGAGCTGTCTTCCGTGCTGATCGTGAGCCGATACGGGCGGGAAACCGATTTCAGGATTTTTTCGGCCACTCTGCGCGCCTTGATGGCGGCATTGTTGCGGTCGGCATCCAGCTCGCCCAGCATGATGACGAACTCGTCACCGCCCGGCCGGGCGACCGTATCGGATTCGCGCACGCATTCGGAGAGGCGCTCGCCCGCTTCAATCAACAGCAGGTCACCGGCCTGATGGCCGTGCGTATCGTTGAGCGGCTTGAAATTATCCAGATCGAGGAACAGCACGGCACAATAAAACCCGCTGCGCTTGCTGGCGGCAATCATCTGATCGAGGCGGTCATTGAGCAAACGCCGGTTGGGAAGTCTGGTCAACGCGTCATAGAAGGCATGATGGCGCATCTGGTCTTCCATGCGTTTGCGGTCGGTGATATCCGTGGAAATGCCGCAAAGCGCGTAAATGTTGCCGGCTTCATCACGCAGCGGCAGCTTGACGGTGAGAAAGGTCTTGGGCTCGCCACCCGTCGTTTTCAGATCACTCTCCTCCGTCCTCACCGTGCGGCCTTTGACCAATACCTGAAGGTCATTGGCGCGTATCTGTTCAGCCGAAGCGGCGTCGAAAAAAGCCTCATCCGTCTGGCCGACGATTTCTTCCATCGATTTCCCGAAAAATTCGCGCGTATGGCGATTGGCGAACAGGTAGCGTCCGGCCATATCCTTCAGAAAAATATCGGCGTTCACGTTGTCCAGAATGGTTGTCAGTTTCTGCTCATTGTTCCTGAGCGTGGCTTCGCGCTGTGCCAGAACGTCCATCAGCCGATTGAAGCTGTCGAGCAGCGTGCCGACTTCGTCATAGCGGGTGATCTTGAGCGGATGGATGGCATCGTCGCTGACGGAAAAATCGGAAAGCTTTCTGGCGGCCCGGCGTATCGGATACAACTGATGATTGAGGCCCCACCAGGTCAGGGTGCCGACCAGCAGTGTAAGCAGCAAGGTCACCAGCAAAAGGTCGCGCCTGCGTTCATTCAAGGATGAAAAAGCTTCTGCCGTAGGCACGGCGGCCACGATATACCAGTTGGCGGCGCCAATATGTTTAGCGGAAGCCAGTACCTCCACGCCATGCGGATTGACGACAATGCCGGCTTCCTCCTCGCCGGCCAGATACTTGTCTATCAGCCAATTTCGTCCCGGCGACGGCAAAGGCTCCATGATGCGCGTCTTGTTGGTATTGGTAATGATCATGCGACTTTTAGCATCAACCAGCAGCAAATAACCGTTGCTGCCATTGACTGCCTTGGTAATGTGATCAAGAAAATTCGGACCCCCCAAATCGGTAATTCCTGCCAGCGCGCCAATCACATCTCCCCGCTGGTTGTGAACAGGGACCGACATGCCGAATACAGGGGATTTCAACGCACGACCCATCACTGGCTGACCAACGACAACCCTGGCTCCGGCGATTGCAGCTGAAATGTAATCACGATCGAGATAATTAATGCCGAGCCGGTTGGCGGAAACCGGTACCGAGGCCACTGCCGTGCCTTGAACATCCGTAATGAATGCACCGCCGTTGAAGAGTTGCTGAAACACTTTAAGTTGTTCCAGTTGCTGCTGGGCAAGGTTGATGTCGCTTGTAACGACGGGGCCGACAATATCCGCGACTTTTTCCAGCGCAGCAAAGCGATCTTGCAGTTCCTGATCAATTTCCGTCGCAACGTAGCTGGCCATCGCGGTTTGCTGCTTCCCCAGCAGCTTCACGGTATCTTCGCGCTGCACTTCGTGGGAGTAGAACGACAACAGCCAGATGCCCGCCATGAAAATAGTCAGCACCAGTGCGGTCACGCGCACCTGCAGCGATAATGTCAGACGATTTTTCCAGTCGAGCTTCATGTTTTTATGGTGCTACATTCCCCTACCACAACAGTTCAGCCGATAGCGAACTGTTGATGGTGAAACCATATTGCCTGAGCTGCTTTAAAAATCAAGCGAAAGCCTGTAAAACCGGATTTTTACCTGCAAAATCGAAAATATTTCCGGTCAATTTGGGTTAAAAGTCAGCCGCCGGATGCTGCCCGCATACGGTAAACATGCGCTTGTCTATCGGGCTTCTGTCAACATCTGTGCCACAGCACGCTTGAACGGCGTGATGCGATTGCCTATGCGCAAGCTTGCTGCACGTAACAGGCGGGCTGGCGGCGAATCGTCGCTGTAGAGTTTGGCGATGGCATGGGTTGCCAGAAACAAGGGCCGCGTGGCATGCCGGTGCGCCCGTTCATAACGCCTGAGCAGAGCGGCGGCGGCAATGTCCCGGCCGCAGCTTTGCGCCTCGATGATTTCGGCTGCCAGCTTGTCCGCGCCGCGCAGTCCGAAATTGAAACCGTGCGCAGTCACCGGATGCATGCCGACCGCAGCGTCTCCGATCAGCGCGAAGCGTTTGCCGATGAAGCGGTCCGGGTAGACCGTCACCAGCGGATAGGCATGCCGGGTAGAAAGCAGGCGCATGGTGCCGAGCCGGTGCTGGAAGCGCTGCTCGATGGCGCGATTGAAATCCTCGGCAGCCATTTCCGTCAGCGCCTGAATCTCATGCGCGGACATGGTCACCACCACCGACGAACGCATGCCGTTCATCGGCAGCAAGGCCAGTGTCTGACCGTAATCGAACCATTCCCAGGCCACGTGCTGATGCGGCACCTCGTGTTCCATCGCGCAGACCATCATGACGCGGCCGAAATCATGCATGTCGGCAGAGATGCCCATCGCCCGCCGGGTTTCCGAAAAGCGGCTGTCGGCTGCAACCAGAAGCTGCGCCGTGATCATGGCGCCATCCGCCAGCGTCAGGCACACGGCATCGTCACCGGCGCTGACCGAAGCAACCGCGCTATCCGTCAGCAAGGTGATTTCCGGCGAATCCTGGACGGCCTCGAACGCCGCCTTGCGGATCAGGTAATTGGAAACCAGATAACCGAGCTCATCACGCCCGCCATCCTGGTGTCCGATCTTCATTGCATAGAGCGAAAGCCCGTTCAGCACACGCGCATCGCGCAGCGGTGAAATCGCCTCAGGCGGGATGCGCTGCCAGATGCCGAGCGCCTGCAACAGCCGGGCCGAGTGGTGCGTAAGCGCAATCTCGCGGCCGTCGAACGCAGGTGCAGCCAGCGCCGTCAGCGGCTGGCGCTCCAGTATCGCGATACGCAGGCCGCTGCCTGCCAGCGCACGGGCAAAGCACAGGCCGCTGGGGCCGGCGCCGACGATGACGATATCGAAATTCATGGCGAATGTAGCCTCCGTTAAGGATGCGGCAAGTCCACAGGCTCGCGCGCATGTCCGATGTTAATTTTTTCCGTCGTCCGTTCCCTTGACCTTCATCAAACGATTGCGATCTGCGGGCCGGGGTTTATGCAGAAGGCTGCTAAAATACGTGCCATGCCTCTTATCACACTCGAAAACGCTTCACTGGCCTACGGCCACCACCCCCTGCTCGATCACGCCGCTTTTCAGCTCGACCCCGGTGAACGGGTCGGCCTCATCGGCCGCAACGGCGCAGGCAAATCCAGCCTGTTGAAAGTGATTGCCGGCGACAGCAAGCTGGATGACGGCACGCTCTGGCGCGCCCCCGGCATACGTATTGCCTATGTGCCGCAGGAACCCTTGCTGAAAGCGGAAGACACGGTATTCGAAGCGGTCGCCGAGGGACTGGGCAATTTGCAGCAGTTACTGGTCGAGTATCACCATGTCTCGCATGCCATGGGTGAAGTCGATGCCGATCTCGAAGCGCTGATGACCAGAATGCAGGATTTGCAGCACGAACTGGAGGCGCGACAGGGCTGGCAGTCGCAAAGCCGGATCGAAACGGTGTTGAGTCGTCTGCACCTGGATGCCGACCAGCCGGTCGCCAAGCTCTCCGGCGGCTGGCGCAAACGTGTCGCGCTGGCGCGGGCGCTGGTGATCGAACCGGAAGTACTGCTGCTGGATGAGCCGACCAACCACCTCGACCTCGAAGCGATCGAATGGCTGGAAGACTTGCTGCTCGGATTCAATGGCAGCGTCCTCTTCATCACCCACGACCGGCGTTTTCTCGACCGGCTGGCCACCCGCATCACAGAACTCGATCGCGGCACGTTAACCGATTTTGTCGGCACTTATGCCAGTTATCTCATCAAGAAGGAAGAGCTGCTGGCGGTGGAAGCCACCCATGCCGCCAAGTTCGACAAGGTGCTGGCGCAGGAGGAAGCCTGGATACGCCAAGGCATCAAGGCCAGACGCACACGCAACGAAGGCCGTGTCAGGCAGCTGGAAAAACTGCGGCTGGAACGCGCAGCCAGACGCGAGCGGCAAGGCAATGTCAAACTGACGCTGGACAGCGGAGAGCGCTCGGGCAAACTGGTGGCCGAGCTGGAGAACGTCCGCAAAAGTTACGGCGACAAGCTGCTGGTCGACGGCTTCAGCACCCGCATCATGCGCGGCGACCGCATCGGCCTGCTGGGGCCCAACGGCATCGGCAAAACCACGCTACTCAGAATGATACTGGGCCAGGAAGAAGCGGACAGCGGACGCATCGTTCGCGGCACCAATCTCAATATCGCCTATTTCGACCAGATGCGCGAGCAACTGGACGAGGAAGCGACACTGGCCGACACCATCAGCCCCGGCTCCGATTTCGTGCAGATCGGCAATGAGCGCAAACACGTCATCAGCTACCTGGAAGACTTTCTGTTTCCGCCGCAACGCGCCCGTTCGCCGGTGAAGTCACTCTCGGGCGGCGAACGCAACCGCCTGCTGCTGGCACGTCTGTTTGCCCGCCCTGCCAACGTGCTGGTGCTGGACGAACCGACCAACGACCTCGATATCGACACGCTGGAACTGCTCGAAAGCCTGTTGCAGGCATTCGACGGCACGCTGTTCCTTGTCAGCCATGACCGTGCCTTTCTGGAAAACACCGTCACCCAGGTCTTCGCTTTCGAAGGCAACGGCATCATTACCGAATTCGGCGGCGGCTATGACGACTGGCAGCGCTTCACCTTGCAGCGCGCCGCAGAAAAAGCGTTGCAGAACAAAACCGCCGGACAGAAACCCGCTGCGACAAAAACCGCCACGCCCAAACCGGCAGACACAAAACTCAGCTACAAAGAACAAAAGGAACTGGAAAGCCTGCCTGCGCAGATCGAACAACTGGAAGCCGAACAAGGCAGGATTCAAGCCGAACTGGCCGATGCAGGCATTTACCGCAACAACCCAGAATTGGTCAAAAGCCACCAGCAGCGCCTGGCCGAGATCGAAACCGAACTCATGCAGACGCTAACGCGCTGGGAAGCGCTCGAAAGTAAACGATAGCCGCCGGGAGGCGCAGGGAAAAAAGATAGCCGCCGGGAAATAAAAGCTGGCGCACCGGGAAGTTGACGTTATTGTTCCAGCACCTGAACGCCATGAAATCCGACATTCCGGCACAGCAGGAATCCAGCAAAAACAAGCACCGGCGTGCCTTGAGCACCACCGGACAGCGGCTTTCGCCGGCGTGATGGCGCTGCCTGACGGCTAGCCTATCGATACCGGGAAGCGATGAAGGTCAAACATCCGTCGAATCAATGGAATTTTTTCGGCGTTTGCCTTTCTATCAATGATGCCAACGCGAATTTCCTTCTTGTCGAGAGCTGCATGCCTTGTGGCAATGCTGCTGCTTCTCTCCGGTTGCAATACGATAAAGGTGAGCTACAACAACGCGCAGGAGCTGACGTACTGGTGGCTCGACGGCTACGTCAACTTCGGTGCCGGGCAGAAACCGCTGGTCAAGGCCGAGCTCTCTGCCCTGCACGAATGGCATCGTTTCAACGAGATTCCCGCTTATATCGCACTGCTCGATCACATGCAGCGCAAGGTGCAGCACGACACCACCAGCGATCAAATCTGTGAAGTGGCTGAAAAAGTACGGATGCGCTTCAGGGTACTCAACCTGCAACTCGAACCGATGGTGGAAAATATCGCGCCCACGCTTTCCGGCGAGCAGCTCGCGCACATGGAAAAACGCTTTCAGCGCAACAACCGCAAATGGCGCGCGGAGTGGCTTGAAGGCTCAGACGAAGCGCGCGAGGCGCACCGGCTGAAACTGGCGATCAAGCGCGCCGAGATGCTTTATGGCCGCCTTAACCAGCAACAGCGGGAAATCCTCCGCCACAACATCCGCCACTCGGTGTTCGACCCCGAGACCAGTTACGCTGAAAAATTGAGGCGACAGCAGGATGCTATCGGCACCCTGAGCAAGATCATCGGCAGGCAACTGGATCCGGCCGACAGCAAGCTGGCGATCGTCGCCTATTTCCAGCGATTGGAAAACGGTAACGACGATGCCTACCGCCGTTACCTCAAGCGCATGACGTCTGACGCCTGCCACGGCTTTACCCGATTGCATAATGCCACCAGCGCCGCACAGAGAAAACACGCGGCTGACAGGCTGGCTGCTTACATCAAGGACCTGGAATCGCTGAAGTCATCAGCACAGATCCGCTGATTCAAGCCGTTTTACCAGGGAATGATCTTGCCGTCGTAAGCGACGAACCGGCCGCTGTTCTCCAGCGTCAGTTCGTCGATCACGCGACGCATGCCGGCCACGCTTTCGGGCGGATCCATCAATCCGGTAAAGCCGACGATAGCGGTCCGCACCCAGCCCGGATGCAGAATGGTTGACGCAATGCCCAAAGGCTTGAGGTCGATCGACAAGCTCTTCATCACGATATTGACTGCGGCCTTGGTGCTGCGGTAGATGTAGCTGCCGCCGCTGGTATTGTCGTCGATGCTGCCCATCTTGCTGCTGAGCGTGACGATTTTCTTCAGCCGGCTTGCCGCGACATGCGGGGTGAATGCCTCCACCATTTTCAGCGGCGCCATGGCGTTGATGTGAAATGCCTCGGCCCAGGCTTCGTAGTCGATGCTGCCCAGGCTGCTGTCCGGATAGACCCCGGCGTTGTTGATCAGCAGATCGATGGCGCGCCCCTGCAGAATCAGCGCCAGCGCATCGATCTCCTCGAAGTCGGCGACATCCAGCGTATGGATTTCGACGCTGCCATCCATGCGTTCGGCCAGCGCCTGCAGATCCTTCGCTTCGTCCGGCCAACGGCAGCAGGCAATCACCTGCCAGCCATCCTCGACGTACTGTTTGGCAAATTCAAGACCGAGGCCACGGCTGGCACCGGTAATCAAGACGGTCGCATTCGACATGAAAACTCCTCTAACGATAAAAATTTTACGCATGCTAGCACAGGCTGGACGCCTGAACCGGCCATCACTGAAATACAGCGCTCATCTGTTCGATCTTACTCCCATATAATGCCTTGTGGGCAGGCAGCAACCGCCCCGGATGACCACGCCCGGCGCAGACGGATAAAAGGAGAACGCAATGCTGACTGAAAAACAAGAGAAAATGATTGCCGTATTCGAGCAGCACGTACAGGCCGAATTGGATGGCGACCTGGTCACCACCATGGCTACCATGACGGACAACCCGCACTTGCTCAACATTCCGACCCCCGTTGGCGGTAGCGGCAAGGATGGTGTTCTGGCTTTTTACCGCGACCACCTGGTCGGCAAATTCTTCCCTCCCGATGTAAAAATGCAGCGGGTATCGATCACGGTCGGTGAAGCGCAAATCGTTGAAGAGCTGGTCATCAGCTTCACGCACACCACCATGATTGAATGGATGTTGCCTGGGCTTCAACCCACCGGAAAACAAGTTCAAGCCGCATTTGCCGTCATCGTCGGTTTTGAAGGCGACAAGGTTGCGCATGAACATATCTACTGGGATCAGGCCAGCGTTCTGGTACAACTGGGCCTGATCAACCCTGCAGGCTTGCCGGTCGTTGGCGCCGAAAACGCCAGAAAACTGCTTGCACCGAAATAAGCCGATGCCTTCACATTGAGCACGCAGACCTTTCCCGCCAGCAACCTCTCCCGCCTGGCGGCCGACCGTCTCGCGCTGGAAAACTTTCCGGCAAGTTACGGCCTTGCCCGCAGCCTCAAGCGTCAGATTCATTTCAAGGTCGGCCCGACCAACTCGGGCAAGACCCACGATGCGCTGATCGCGCTACAGAATGCTGCATCCGGTGTCTATCTGGCGCCGCTCAGGTTGTTGGCGATGGAGATCCGCGACCGTCTGACGGAAGCCGGAATACCCTGCAACCTGATCACCGGTGAAGAGCGCGTGATGGTGCCGGGCGCGAAACACACCGCCTCCACCGTGGAAATGATGAACCCGCAACAGGAAGTCGAAGTGGCAGTGATCGACGAAATCCAGATGCTGCAGGACGCGCATCGCGGCCATGCATGGACAGCCGCGATTGTCGGCGCACCGGCCAGAACCGTTTATCTGTGCGGCTCCAATGCCGTGACTGCAGCCTGCACCCGTTTGCTGGAGGCGCTGAACGAGCCCTTCAGCATCAGCCATCTGGAACGAAAAACACCACTGATTCTGGAAGAACTGGCGCTCAGCGGCGACCGTTACAATCGCTGGCGCCTGAAGGGGAAACTGCAAAAAGGCGATGCAGTGATCGCCTTCAGCCGCAAGGATGTGCTGACGCTTGCCGCGCGCATCCGTCAGTGGGGCTTCGGCGTTGCCACCATTTACGGCGCGCTGTCGCCTGAAGTACGCCGCACCGAAGCGCGCCGCTTCAACTCGGGAGAAGCTGATATTCTCGTCGCCACTGATGCGATCGGCATGGGGCTGAATCTGCCGATACGGCGTGTGGTATTTTCAACCGTCGAGAAATTCGACGGCGTCGCCAGCCGCCGCCTCAACCCGACCGACGCACGGCAGATCGCCGGCCGCGCCGGACGCTACGGCATCTATCCGGACGGCTTCGTCAACGCCTTCGAGCAGGATGAATTGCTGCATCTGGAACACGCGCTCTATGCCTCTGATGTTTCCGATCTCGAAAAACTGCCGATCTCGCCATGCTTCGGCCATGTCGACCTGCTCTCAGGGATGCTGCACACCGGCAAACTCAGCGAACTGCTGGTTTTTTTTACCGAACGTATCGCCGTC
>DIVE01000088.1:0-503 GCA_002423265.1 Methylophilaceae bacterium UBA6140
CGCAGTGTACGCAAGGCTTCGACCAGATACAGCTCGCGAGTATCGAACTCCTTGAAATCCTCATAACCGGCAAGAAAATCATCAAGCTGACCGGTCATGTCACTGCGTTCACCCGAAAGCAGCATCCAGATATCCTGTATTGCAGGACCGTTGCGGCTATCATCAAAATCGACGAAATGCGGGCCGTCATCGGTCCACAGCACGTTGCCCATATGACAATCGCCATGCAGGCGGATGACGGAGAAGCGCCCGGCACGCTCGTAACAGCGCATCACACCCTCCAACGCCTGCTCTGCCACACCGGCATAGACCTCGCGCAGATCCTGCGGAATAAAGTCATGCGCCAGAAGATAATCGCGCGGCTCCTGCCCGAAACTTTCGATATCCAGCGACGGCCGCAGATCAAAGGTTTTCAAGGCTCCGATGGCATGGATGCGGCCGATGAATCTGCCAAGCCATTCAAGGTTGCCGGCACGGTCAAGCTCAGGCGCCCGGCCTCCCTG
>DIVE01000088.1:584-8729 GCA_002423265.1 Methylophilaceae bacterium UBA6140
TTGAGCGCCAGCAAGCGCCCGTCGGGTCGCAGGCCGGCGCTTTCGATGGCATTGAGAATGCTATCAGGGTCGAGATTGAAAAACGGGGGATGTGTCTGATTCATTCCTGTATTTTAGCTCGCTAATGACAGGAAATATTAATTTATATTAAATCAATAAATTAAATTGTTTTATTGATAAATTACTTAAGGTGTGGTTTGAGCCTGCTCATGATGGCGGTAGACTCTGGCTCGACTGCGCTGCTATAGACATGAATGTCTTTGCCACCCGGCAGAATCAGGTATTTATAGAAATTCCACATCGGCGGCTCCTTGGTCATGACAGCCAGCTGCTTGTAGAGCGGGTTGGCATTGGGTCCGACGACGGATGACTGTGCCATCATCGGAAAATCGACGGAATAGGTCTTGCGGCAGAATTCGCCGATTTCCTTGTTGCTTGAGAGCTCCTGCCTGAAATCATTGGAGGGAAAACCGAGTACCACCAGCCCCTGGCCCTTGTAACGCTTATACATGCTTTCGAGTTTTTCGAATTGGGGCGTGAAACCGCACTTGCTCGCTGTATTGACCAACAGCACGGGTTGTTTCTGATAATCGCAAAGATTGATATCGTCGCCCTGCAGCGTTTTGAACTGGTGATTATAAATACCTTCGCAATTCGCCTGCGCCATAGCTGTACCCATATGCGTCCCCGCCAACACGATCAAAACCAATAATGCTCGCTTCATGCTTTCATTCTCTCCGGAATACCTTGTACGTAGATTGCCACTATACGCAGTGTGGACTCATTTTATGCACATTCGTTCTCGATTTGCCGAGGCAATAGAAAATGCCGCGCATTAAAAAGGCCACGCGTTGCATGGCCTCGTCTACAAAACCGGAATTAACCGGCAATAGCGCTGGCTGCAAACTGCAAATTCTGTACACCACCCCAGATCACCAGCGTAGCCACCATGAGAAACCCCCAGGCTATTACGCCGGCCATCAGAATGGCGCCGAACAGCAGATGGACGTGGCCCTGCTCCCTGATCTTGAATACGGTAGGGATGCCGAAATAAATGAAGCCGGCAGAGGCCATCATCGCCAGCGAGGTCACCAGAATATTGATCAGGATATCCGGCACCAGCAGAAACACCGGCGCCATCCACAACGGCGTAGGGGCAACGGCAGCAAGAATGAAAGACTCGCGATAAGTCGGGTGTGAATCGGCAATTTCCGCCAATTGCCTGATGATGGTCGCCATCACCGGCACCACGACCAGCTGAACCAGAAACAGTATCAAGGCGACCAGCAAAAGTTTGCTGCCGGGCAGTAAATCAAAAAACAATATTGCATGGTTTTGGCCGGCGATATAAATCATCACCGGCGGGATCAGCGCGAAAGGCAGCACATGCAGAAGAAACAGCCGGTGCATGGACGGCTGGCTTGTCATCAAGGATTCCCAACCGGAAGTTGGACTGAAAAACAGTCGGAACAGCGTAAACGGATTCATACTTACCACCCCCATTGCTTGTTGTTGTTCGAAGACTACCTTTTTTGATATTTCCTTTTTTGAGTGCTACGTGCTTATCCTGAATCTCCGGGAAAATAAAATCAAGTCCGTTTTGGCGGGTACTCATGCCAGCAATGCATGATGGGCAATCCCTGCCAGCGCGAAACTGCCGATCAGACGCAATATGCCCACCTTGTAGAAAAACAGCGCAACCAGTGCAGCGACCGTCGCAAAAAGCGAAAAGATGTCCAGCTCGCTGTTCCAGCCAGCCGGCCAGATGACGTGATAGGCAAAATAGAGCGCCAGATTGAAAATGACGCCGACGATGGCTGCCGTGATGCCGGTCAAGGGCGCGCTGAATTTGAGATTGCCTTGAGATGACTCGATGAACGGCGCCCCGATAAAGATAAACAGAAACGAGGGCAGAAAGGTAAAAAAGGTGGCAACACAGGCTGCCAGCGCGCCCGCCAGAAACAGACTGTCGCTGCCGAAAATCTGCTGCGTCCAGCCGCCGACAAAGCCGACAAAAGCCACCAGCATGATCAGCGGGCCCGGCGTCGTCTCGCCGAGGGCGAGACCATCCATCATCTGCGTTGGCGTCAGCCAGGCATACGTCTGCACCGCGCCCTCGTTCACGTAAGGCAATACCGCATAGGCGCCGCCAAAGGTCAGCAATGCCGCCTTGGTGAAGAACCAGCCCATTTGCGTCAGTGTGGCTTGCCAGCCGTAGAGCCAGATCAGGACTCCAAGCGCCAGCGCCCAGACCGCCAGGCCGGCCACAAGCAGCCGGAGAAAATGCCGGAAGCGAAAAAGAGCATGATCAGGGGTGGGCGTATGGTCGCCGATGACGGCCGGACCTGCCGAGTGGGGTTCGGCTTGCATCTCCTGCGGCCGGCTGAAGATGGCGGGGCGGATCAGGCTACCGGCATAACCCAGTATTGCCGCACTCAGTACCACATAGGGGAAAGGCAGGGAAAACCATGCAACAGCGAGGAAGGCAGCAACAGAAATCAGCCACAGGGCCGCGTGCTTGAGCACCCGCGAACCGATTCTGTAAGCAGCGAAGAGGACAATCGCCACCACGGCGGGCTTGATGCCGTAGAGCGCGCCGGCGATCTGCGGCAGGTGTCCGTAGCTCAGATATACCCAGGTAAGCACAATCAGAATCAACAGAGAAGGCAGCACGAAAAGCCCGCCGGCAATCAAGCCGCCCCAGGTACGGTGCAGCAGCCAGCCGATGTAAGTCGCCAACTGCTGCGCCTCCGGTCCGGGCAAAAGCATGCAGTAGTTCAGCGCATGCAGAAACCGCTTTTCGGATATCCAGTGTTTTTTCTCGACCAGATCATGATGCATGATGGCAATTTGTCCGGCTGGGCCGCCAAAGCTGATAAACCCCAGCTTGAGCCAGTACCAGCAAGCCTCTTTCAGGCTGACGCTACGTTGACCGTCTTGCATTTCACTGTTGCTCATATATTGGCTACCGCCTGCAGGATTCGATCGTAGACAATACGAATGCGTGCAGGCACCGGACCGCGCTGTGGCCGATAGACGTATATCTCCCAGGGCGGCGGCGCGAATTGCTCAAGCACACTTACCAGCCGCCCCTGTTCGATGTAGGGCTGTGCCAGGCAATCGGCAATCTGGCCGAAACCTGTGCCCTGCAGAACCATGCCGAGCTCAGCCTCTGCGTCGTCGGTGACGAATACGCGGTTGGCCGGCGTCAGTTGCTGGCTGTCGTCAAAAAACCAGGGCCAGAGACGCCCGCTACTGTTGTCTACCAGCGCCACCGAGGGCAATGCTGCAAGCGCGTCTATCGTTTGCGGGCGCCCTGCTCTGTCAATCAATTCGGGCGTTGCCACCACGAGAAACCGCAGCTTTGCCATTGCACGCGCAACAAAGCTGCTGTCGCGCAAAAAGCCGACACGCACGCCGATATCGATTTGCTGTTCGATGACGTCGGTAATGGTATCGGCCAGACGCAGATCCAGCCTGATGTTGGGATACTGTTGGGTGATTTCGCTCAAGGCTTCGAGCAGAAAGCGACGACCGATGACGGTAGGCGCCGTAATTCTCACCGTACCGGCAACATCGCTGTCCGGCATGTGCTCATTGCGCTGAAAAAGCTCGTCGAAACCGGCGAGGCCGGTTTTTGCCCGTATCGCCAATTCTTCGCCGAATTCGGTAATCCGCATATGTCGCGTATTGCGATAAAACAGCGGTTCGCCTATGGTGTTTTCCAGCTCTTTCACTGCCCGCGTCACTGCCTGCGGCGAAACCCCGAGGCGCATCGCGGCATCCTTGAAGCTTGTGGATTCTGCCGCCACGCAAAATATACGCATCATTTCGAGCCGGTTAATCATGTCTTATTATTCCATAATATGGAATTCTCAAATAAACATATTTCCATTTACTGAGCATCTTGATTTACGCATACTTGTGTGACAATTTTTGTACCACTTACTCCATCAGAGGAAAAGATGCTGACCCTTAATATCAATGGCGAAGACAAGCAACTGGATGTGACCGATGACATGCCCATACTGTGGGCCTTGCGTGATGTCGCTCACCTGACCGGTACCAAATTCGGCTGTGGCATGGCGCAATGCGGCGCCTGCACCGTGCATCTCGACGGCCAGCCCATCCGTTCCTGCGTTACCCCGGTAGCGCTTGCAGTCGGCAAAAGAATCACTACCATCGAGCAGATCGGCGCAGACCCGGTCGGACAGGCGGTGCAGTCCGCCTGGCAGGAGATCGACGTAGTGCAATGCGGCTACTGCCAATCCGGGCAGATCATGGCGGCCACCGCCTTGCTCAGCAGCAACAAATCCCCGACCGATGCAGACATCGACGCCGCCATGAACGGCAACATCTGCCGCTGCGGCACTTATCCACGTATCCGCGCTGCCATCCATCAGGCCGCCCGCAAGCTCGCATAAGGGAAAGCCATGGACGCCATCAAGAACATTTCAAGACGCACTTTTCTCAAAGCCTCGGCCTTTGTCGCCGGCGGCCTGGTCATCGCCTTCGCCATTCCACAAGCGAAACGCTTCATGTCGAAAACGGCCGCTCAAAGCGAAAACAATACGTTCGAGCCCAACGCCTTTCTGCATATCGGCAATGACGATACCATCACCGTATTGCTGGCCCATAGCGAAATGGGCCAGAGCATCTGGACTACCCTGCCGATGCTGATCGCAGAAGAGCTGGATGTCGAGCTCGCCAGCATCACCGTCAGGCACGCCCCCGCCGCGCCGGTCTATGCCCATACCGCCTATGGACTGCAAATCACCGGCGGTTCGACCACGACCTGGTCTGAGTTCGACCGCTACCGTCAGGCCGGCGCCATGAGCCGTATCCTGCTGGTTCAGGCTGCTGCAAACAAGGCCGGGGTAGAACCGGCAAGCTGCCGGACTGAAAACGGCAAGGTCATCGCCGGTGACAAGACCTACACCTACGGCGAACTGGCTGACGATGCCGCCGGTCTCGAAGCGCCAGCGGAAGTGGTACTGAAGAATCCGCAGGAATGGAAGATCATCGGCAAAGCCACCAAACGGCTGGACGCCACGGAAAAAATCAACGGCAGCGCGATCTTCGGTCAGGACATACATTTCGATGGTCTGAAAACGGCGATGGTCGCGCGCAGTCCCTACTTCGGCGGCAAGGTAAAATCCTTCGACGACAGCGCCGCACGCAAGATTCCGGGGGTCGTCAAGGTCGTGCAAGTGCCGACAGGTATCGCCGTCATTGCCGACCATTACTGGGCAGCGAAACAAGGCCGCGATGCGCTGAAAATCGAATGGAATGCCGGCGCCAACGCCTCACTCGACTCCACCCGCATGTTTGACAGCTTCCGCCAGATGGCGAGTAAAAAAGGTGCCGTCGCCTCGTCGGCAGGCAATGTCGACAGCGCCTTCGCAGATGCCAGCAAGACCATAGAAGTGGAATACACGATGCCTTACCTCGCGCACTCACCGATGGAGCCGCTCAATTGCACGGTAAAAATGAGCAAGGACAGCTGCGATATCTGGACCGGCACGCAAATGCCGGGCGTCGACCAGGCCACAGCAGCAGCCATTCTTGGGCTCAAGCCGGAACAGGTCAACATACACACACCCTTCCTCGGCGGTGGTTTCGGCCGCCGTGCCAATCCCGCCTCGGATTTCGTCGCAGAAGCAGCACATGTGGCCAAGGCGGCAGGCATTGCGGTGAAGACTGTGTGGACACGCGAAGACGATGTAAAGGGCGGCTACTACCGTCCCATGTTCCTGCACCAGGTAAAAATCGGCATCGATGCAGCAGGCAACCCGGTCGCATGGCAACAAACCTGCGTCGGCCAATCGATCATGGCCGGCACGCCGTTCGAGGCCTTCATGATCAAGGATGGCGTCGATGCCACCTCGGTAGAAGGCGTCGCGGATTCTCCTTACATCAAGCAGACGCCACATCATCTGGTCGACCTGCATTCACCGAAAATCGATATTCCAGTGCTCTGGTGGCGTTCGGTCGGCCATAGCCAGAATGCCTTCGTCATGGAGAGCCTGGTCGACGAACTTGCTGATGCGGCAGGCAAGGACTCGCTGGAGTACCGCAGAAATCTGCTGAAGGATCACCCGCGTCATCTGGCGGTGCTCAATCTGGCAGCAGAAAAAGCCGGCTGGGGCGGCACCCTGCCCAAAGGCATTGCCAGAGGCATCGCCGTGCATGAGTCGTTCGGCAGCTTCGTCGCGCAAGTGGCGGAAGTGTCGGTCGTCAACGGTGCAGTAAAAGTACATCGCGTTGTCTGTGCCATCGACTGCGGCCTGGTGGTCAACCCCGAGTCACTGGCAGCGCAGATGGAGTCCGGCATTGCCTTCGGCCTCGGTGCCGCCTTGTCTGGCGAAATCACGCTGAAAGACGGTCAGATTGCACAATCCAACTTCAACGATTACCAGGTGCTGCGCATGAGCCAGATGCCGAAAGTGGAAGTTCACATGCTGCAAAGTACGGCCAAGATGGGCGGTGCCGGCGAACCGGGCGTGCCGCCGATCGCGCCGGCAGTCACCAATGCCATCTTCGCAGCCACCGGCAAACGCATCCGCACCTTGCCTATCGGCAATCAGCTGGCCTGAGTTTGAGGAGTTTCAGATGAATTCGCTCGATTGGGAAGTGTTGACCTGCGCCAGAGCGTGGCTTCAGGCCGGGCACAGGGCTCACCTGTTTACCGTGATTAACACGTGGGGCTCGGCACCACGGTTGCCCGGCGCGATTCTGGCCATCAGGGGAGACGGTCAGATGATTGGCTCCGTCTCCGGCGGCTGCATTGAAGATGACCTCGCGCACAAGGCACGCAACAGCCTGCTGCCAGCCACTCCGGCCATCGTGGAATATGGCGTCAGCCGCGACGAGGCGCAGCAGTTCGGTATTCCCTGTGGCGGCAGGTTGCAGATTTTCGTCGAGCCGCTGCAAGATGCCGGCCAGTTGGCTGCAACGATTGAACATATCGAACAGCATCAGCTCGTGAGACGCTCGGTACATTTCCATACCGGCGAAATTCGTTTGAACGGCGCCCTGCCCGGCAGCTCGGCACATCTCGATGGCGACTGGTTTCATGCCTTTTTCGGACCGAAATGGCGCTTGCTGATCATTGGTGCCAACCAGCTGGCCGGCGTACTGGCCAGCATGGCGCAAACGCTGGATTTCGATGTACTGGTTTGCGATCCGCGCGATGACATTCGAGAACAATGGCGGACTGAGGGAACAGCGTGCATGCGCGGCATGCCGGACGATGTCGTGCAAGCCATCAAACCTGATGCGCATACTGCCATCGTCGCCGTCACACACGACCCGAAGCTGGACGATATGGCGCTATTGGAAGCACTGAAGTGTGATGCGTTTTATGTGGGCGCACTGGGCTCACGCAGGAACCAGGAAAAAAGACGCGAACGCATGCGCATGTTTGATTTGAGCGAAGAGGAAATCAACCGGCTGCACGGCCCCGTAGGTTTGCCGATCGGCAGCCGCACGCCAGCAGAAATTGCCATTGCGATTCTGGCCGAGATCATTCAGGTTCGAACATTGCAGCGTCAGGCAGCGGCGCAATCCGCACATTGCGGGCAATCCGCGTGCGCGGCCTGAAGCCTGAGCCTATTGCCCGAACTGTTCCAGATCCAACGGCGTGTCGATATCGAGCAGAATTCCGGCATCATCACATTCGTGAAAAACCAGCGCTGACGAATATTTCTCCAACAGCACACGCGCTCCCTGATCACCCTTGAGGCTCAGGAGTTGTTCAACAAAGCTGACTGAAAATCCGACCGGATGGCCTCTTTTACCCTGAAAAACCGGCACCACGATGCCGGCGCCTGCTGCGATTCTGCCGGCAACAGCTGCAATGGTGCAAGGTGATATGGCCGGCATGTCCGCCAGCGCAATAACCACGCCCGCAGTTTGCGGATAAAGCGATACGGCGAAATGCACGGCAGCAGCAAGGCTATCGCCCATCTCTTGTTGATGGTCGCCGCAAACCGTGACTTGGAGCCCAGCTTCAGCCAGCACTGATTTCAATTCATCCTGTCCGGGACGGACAATAGCCACCGACTGCGGAATGACTGCAAGCAGATGCCGAGCAGAAGACAAGGCCAGCATGCGGCCGTCGGGTAATGTTTGTTGCAGTTTGTT
>DIVE01000088.1:8858-9263 GCA_002423265.1 Methylophilaceae bacterium UBA6140
TGTTTCTTTCTTCTCATGCGCTCTATCGGAGGTCTCTTGACCGAAACCACTACCCTCCTTGTCTTTCGCAAGCCCTGAAGTTTCCTTGCCGAATTCGCCACCGCTGGTGTTGGTATTTTCACCTTTGGGGTTTCCTGCCATCACTGAGAGCGAGAAGACTCCTGCAATCATGGTAATAAAAACTTTTGAGAGATATTTCATAGGTTGCCTTTCAAGATAATTAGCCTAATCGATTAATCATACTGCTCAGCAGTATTGAATATATTGTACCTATTATTCAATCTTTGAAATGGGCCTGAATGCTACGCAGCTCTGGGAAACGCAACCGATAAGGAAATGAAGCTCCGTCGTATTTCCGGCTTTTTTGATGACTGTGGGGTATTTTAGTGATAGTTAGTAGATGGC
>DIVE01000114.1 GCA_002423265.1 Methylophilaceae bacterium UBA6140
GTTGCATCAATTGGTAACCCAGCCCCTGGCCTTGCCATTCGTCGGCAATCACGATGGCGAATTCACAGGATTCGCGTGATGTGTCTTCCGGGTTCGCCGCATAGCGGCAGACGCCGATTTCCTTTTCCTTGCTGTCTTCCTCGATCAGTGCAATGAACGCCATCTCGCGGTCGTAATCGATATGCGTGAAGTGTTCAAGTTGCTCGGTTGACAACTCGCGCAGGGTGCTCATGAAGCGTCGGTAGCGCGTTTCAGGTGAAAGGTGTTTGATGAAATCTTGTTCGCGCTGGATATCTTCTGGCGCGATTGGTCGAATGGTGACCAAGGTGCCATTTTTGCTGCGGAAGATGGATGGCGGGGATGGCGGCAGCATGGGGGTGGCCGATGCAATGGTTTTTGACTCAGTGATCAGGCGCAGCTTGAAACATCATTTGCCACCTTTCCCGCGGACAGTCCGTCCGCTCAGGTGATGAAAAAAATGTCGGTCGGCATTGAGAATGTGGTTGATCAGCCAGTCAGTCAATAAGGTTTTGACACGAAAGCCAAGATAAATACGGTCATCTTCGTCGCGTTCCATTTCGGCCTGTAGTTCGCTGAAATACTCGAAAAAACGTTGGTGCTGGAGTGCATGCGTGTCGGCAAAGGGGTACGCCTGTTCCTGCATTAATTGTTCTTCGAGCGTGAAACTGTGGGCTGCGGCGGCTTGTATCTGTGCCAGGATGGGCGATGTCAGCTCTCGCGTGCCCGCATGTATGGCACCGCTGAGCGCATGCAAGTCAGCCAATAGACTCCGATGTGCGGTGTCGATCTGTGCGATGCCCAATTCATATGCCGCTTGCCAGACGAAACCCGTTCCATCATATGCCGGAAGGGGGTGAGTTTTGGCCAGAAAAAATTCTTCACACCGTTGCAGATAGGCCCGGACAGCGCTGTCGTCGGGTACCTCTGCAAGGCAGCGGGAGAAATGCTCGCTGGCGGTGGCAAAATCACCGAGATGGTAGTGGGCCAGCGCCTGCTGAAAAATATTCAGGGTGCTTTTCTTTGCCACGCGCAATGCCGGTGGATCGGCATCGAATACCTCATAAACTGATTGGTCATCGTGCTTGCCGCGCACATGTGTGCGGTCGATAAAACGGATCGACCAGGGTTTGACATTTTCAAGGCTGCACAGGGTGTATTCACTGATCAGCACAGGTACCTGATATTCCTTGGTCATGCGTTCCAGCCGTGAGGCGAGATTGACTGCATCGCCGATCACCGTGCCATCCATGCGCCCCTCGCCACCGACGGTACCAAGGATGACAATGCCGGTATTGATGCCGATACCAATCTTGATCGGCCGGTAACCGGCGCGTTCGCGGCCGGCGTTGTATTCGTCAAGCTTGGCCAGCATCGCCAGGCTGCAGCGCAGGGCATCATCCGGTGAGGCAGGAAAGAGCGCCATGATGGCGTCGCCAATGTATTTGTCGATAATGCCGCCATGCGCAGCAATGACCGGTTCCATCTGCACCAGATAGGAATTGAGGAAGTTGAAATTTTCCTGCGGGCTCATGCTTTCCGACAGCGAGGTAAAGTCGCGGATGTCGGAGAACAGGATCGTCATCGATTGCTCTACTTGCTGTCCCAGTTGTACTGCGCGAATATCTTTCACCCCCAGCAGATGCAGGAATTGACGCGGCACAAAGCGGCTATAAGCCAATTCAGTTTCGCTGAGGCGTTCATGTGGCTGATGTTTGGCGATAGGCGCGGTGGTCATAAAAGAGTTTTCAGGCAGACGACGGGTTGCATGTGGGGAGCCAAGGGGAAAATGATATCTGACATGCGGTGTTAGCAGAATGCACGTGAATCAGCGCTTAAGCAAGGGTTCAAGGGCTTGCCAGACATGATCCAGCAACTTGGACTGAACGGCTGCAACGGGATGCAGCCCATCGGCTTGAAAGGCCGAGGCATCCAGCGCGATGGGTTCCAGCAAAAAAGGCAGCAGGGCGATTTTCTCGCGGCGGGCGAGCGTGTGAAAGGCCGTCTCAAAGCGCTGCGTGTAATCTTTACCATAGTTGGGTGGCAGACGTGTGCCAACGAGCAGGACGCGTGATTTGTGCTGCCTGGCAGCCTTGATCATGGCACCCAGGTTGGCTTGCATTTCGGCGATCGGCAAGCCTTGCAGGCCATCGTTGGCGCCGAGTTCAAGGATGACGATGGCTGGTTGTGTCTGCTGTAACGCCGCTGCGAAGCGGGTGCGTCCGCCGGCAGTGGTTTCGCCGCTGATGCTGGCATTGACGACTGCATAAGGTTTGCCCTTTTGTTTCAGGCGTTCGCCAAGCAATGCCGGCCAGCTTTCATTGACCGCGATACCGTATCCTGCTGACAGGCTGTCGCCGAAAATCAGGATGTTGCGCGTCGTTGCGGCGGGTTGTGTAGCATGCGCGGCTGTATTGATAATCAGGCTGCTGAATAACAGGATAAATAAGGACAGAAGATTGAACATGGCTACTCCAGTAATTGAATTGCATGCTGCGGGCAAGACCGTGCCCAGTGGTGACGGCATGCTGCCGATTCTGCACGATATTTCGTTCAGCGTCAGCGCGGGCGAGGCAGTGGCGATCGTCGGCGCGTCCGGCTCGGGAAAATCGACGCTGCTGGGGCTGCTCGCCGGGCTTGATTTGCCGACTGAAGGCAGTGTGCGCCTGATGGGTGAAGATCTCATGCTGTTGTCCGAAGATGCCCGCGCCGCTTTGCGTGGGCGTGTGTTGGGGTTTGTGTTCCAGTCATTTCAACTACTGCCCGCATTGACTGCGCTGGAGAATGT
>DIVE01000134.1:0-641 GCA_002423265.1 Methylophilaceae bacterium UBA6140
GTCATCACCAAGGACAACGCGGTGATCCTCGCCAATGCCGTGGCTTTCATCAAGGTGACCAACATCGAGCGCGCCGTCTACGGCATCGACAATTTCGCCGAGGCCATGCGCAATATGGTGCAGACCAGCCTGCGCTCGATCATCGGCGGCATGGATCTCAACCATGCCTTGTCCTCGCGCGACCGTATCAAGGCCGAATTGAAAATAGCCGTCGCCGATGAAGCGGCGGACTGGGGTCTGACTGTGAAATCGGTGGAAATTCAGGACATCAAACCTTCGCCCAACATGCAGCAGGCGATGGAAAGACAAGCCGCCGCCGAACGGGAAAGAGTGGCTGTCGTCACCCAGGCCGAAGGTGAAAAACAGGCGCTGATCCTCGATGCCGAGGCACGGCTGGAAGCGGCAAGACGCGATGCCGAAGCCCAGGAAGTGGCGGCGAAGGCTTCGGCCGAGGCCATGCGGCTGATCTCGGAAGCGGTAAAAGAGAACAACGGTTCCGCCATGTTTCTGCTCGGCGACCGCTACATCCAGTCGCTGAGCAAGATGTCGACTTCAGACAACAGCAAGATCGTCGTCATGCCCGGCGACCTGGTCAGCGCGGTGAAGACCCTGATCGGCAGCAAATAAAGAAAGCACTGATT
>DIVE01000134.1:685-2536 GCA_002423265.1 Methylophilaceae bacterium UBA6140
TTGTGGATCGTCGGCGTGCTGATATTCCCGATCGTCGGCCTGATTGTCTGGTATCTGGCCGGGCCCGGCGGCAGAAAGTAAGTCCGGCACGCCGGTTTTCAGAATTGTTGCAAGGTTTGCGACTAATGAGCGCAGACCTTGCACGCTGCATCGCGCGCCAGTTTGATGCTGCGCCACTCCATGGCTTGCACGTCAAGCAGAAGCAAGCGGCCCTGTAGACTTTTACCCATTCCTGTCAGCAGCTTCATCGCCTCGGCTGCCTGCGTGGTGCCGATGATGCCGACCAGCGGGGCGAATACCCCGCTTTCCGCGCAGCGCAAGCCCTCTTCCCCACCCATGTCGGGGAACAGGCAATGGTAGCAGGGGCTTTCGTCTGAACGCATGTCGAATACCGTCACCTGTCCTTCGAAATTGATCGCCGCGCCGGAAACCAGCGGTTTGCGCAGCTTGACGCAGACCCGGTTCAAGACATAGCGCGTGGCAAAATTATCGCTGCAATCAATCACCACATCGGCCTCTGCAGCCAGCGCCTCGAAGGCCGCTTCACTGGATTTCTCGCAGATGGTATTCACCAGCACATCCGGATTGATTTCGTAAATCGTCTGTTGCGCGGAGACTGCCTTGTTGATACCGACAGACGCTGTGGTGTGAATGATCTGGCGTTGCAGGTTGGTCAGATCGACGCTATCGAAATCGCAGATCGTCAGCTTGCCGACGCCGCCCGCCGCCAGGTAGAGCGCGACCGGCGAACCGAGGCCGCCGGCGCCAACGATCAGCGCGTGGCTGTTGATCAGCTTTTCCTGACCCTCGTAGCCGATTTGCGGCAAAAGTATATGTCTGCTGTAACGCAGTAGTTGATTGTCATTCATCAGGGTAGCCTGCCTGCCGATACCATGCGGTTAAATAACACATTGAGCGAAATCCATTCGACGAAATCATCGTAGCCGTTCTGCACGGTCTCGCCATAAACAAAAGGCGAACCGCCGTCCGTATTCTGCAATTCCCCTGCCGACGCGCCTGCAGATGACAGCTGGCTGCCATCATCACGATAGGCGCCCAAGCCGTTCTTGCCGTGCGAAATCACCACGGCCGGCACTTGCAAGGCGACCGATCCGCCAGCCGTTGAATTGACCGTCAGGCTGCCGGCCGAACAAAGCGCAAAGGATGCTGAAGCCGGTATTGTCGTGCAGCTTGCGGGCGGTGTCACGGTATTTGCCGAGATTTCATCCTGCATCGATGCAGTCACCGCATAACTGAATCTGCCGCCCCAGGCATCAAGCTCCGGGGTGCCCAGCGTCACCCAGGGTACAACACCGGCGGCAAGACCGTAGTTTTCGGTACCGGAGCCGGCTGCTGATGACGGCGTGGCTGGCGATGCAGGACAAGGGAAACGGCCGTTCGCCAGCACAAAACCGTTGATTGCCTCCCTGATCAGCGCAAGCTTTTGCCGTGTTTCATTGTATTGAAGGATGTCCATCCGGGCCGCGAGCGGCATCAGCAAACCACCCAGCAACAGGCCCAGTATCACCAGCACCACGGCCAGCTCGATCAGCGTAAAGCCTTTGTTCTGTGCCGGTGTCTTAGTCATCGTGCGTCAGACAGCTGATGATATCGGCATCGGGGGTTTCTGCGGAAAACCCGGACGCTCCGGCAAAACCGGCATCGCGTGCGACCGGCAGCGAAAATGCCGCGAGATTTTGCCCTTCCAGATAATTTTCCGGCAGCGCTTTGTCCGTATCCGTCTTTCTGCGCTGTTGCAGGGTTCTGCTACCGGAAAATAGCAACACACGCTCGCAAGCGGTTCCCGTCTGACGCCCGTCCACCGTAATGCCGGCAGGGGCAGGCAACCGG
>DIVE01000134.1:2570-3650 GCA_002423265.1 Methylophilaceae bacterium UBA6140
GGTCCTTGGTCAGCGCATCTATCTGCGCAATGAAATCCGCACGCCGCATGATGGGCTTGAATATTTCATCTACCGTGATAAACAAAAAACGGTCGTTATAATGCGCATTCGCGGCCAGCACGAAAGTTTTGTCTGCGGCATCGCCGGCCTGACGGTGATTGGTGCTGCCGGGAAAGTAGTTGAGCTGGCCGGCAATCGCGTCAGCGGCATGAAAACTGTCCAGATAATTTCTGGCGTCATAATTGCCGCCGCATTCACGCAGACCGGCATCATTGTTTGCGCGGTTTTGTCCGTCGAGCGGCGTGCCGGATGAAATCAGAATCGCCGCAAGACCGGTTTGCAGCATCGTGCCGTCCTCCTGCATGACGTCAAGCTGGCCGGCCGTATCCCAGTTGTAAACATCCAGACTTTGCGGATTGCTTTTCAACCTGCCGGAGACCACATACCAGAGACATTCGCCATTGCCATCCTTGAGCGATGCCATGCCCAGACTGCGCCAGGGCAACTTGCCAAGCAGGCTTGTGTTGCGTGCGCCCGCCGAGCCGGCCTGCGAGCCCTCGGCAAAAACCGCGTTCACGCGTAAATCGGGGTTGGGTAAACGGGATAGTGCAGTTATATCCGGGCTTCTGGCAATATGGCCGATCAATGCCGCCTTTGCTTCAGCCAGCGCAACTGCAGTTTTATCGTTGCGGGCCTGGCCGATGCTGCCGTCGGCAAACAGGGCAAAAACTCCGACAGCCGCTGTAAACATCAGCAATAGCAACAGGGCCAACAGAGCCATTCCCGACTGACGCATCATGTTGATGGCGCCTTGTCTTTTTCCGGCACACCAAGGGCAATCCAGTCCAGCTCGCAACTGGCATACAGATGGCCGGCCTGGCTATCGAATGCTGTCGGCTTGAGCGGGCGTATCTCGCACTCACGCACTAAAAATGGCGTTGCTTCGCTTGCACGCAGCGCCTTCAGCAAGGACAGGAGCTCGCGCTCATGCGTGAGCACAAAGTTGATACTCATCCCCGTACGATGGAGTTGAAGCGCGCCGGCTTGCTCGTCCGCAAACAGTTTGAAGGATTCTTCAGC
>DIVE01000134.1:3700-4948 GCA_002423265.1 Methylophilaceae bacterium UBA6140
TTTTGCCGCTCCGCCGCCTGATATTGCCGCACTGCAAGATTCAGCCGCTGCGTCTGCTGCTGCAAATGGATTGCCGCAACATGATTCTGCCGATGACTGCCAGAAACCAGCAGCAGCATCGCGAGACTTGTGCCGGTAAGCAGCAAAAGCGGCCAGCGCAATTTGTGCCATTCCGCGGACAAGCTTTTCATGTCGCGCCTATACTCTTGAGCCTGATGCCCAATTTGAATTGCAGAACGGAAAGCGGGTTGCGGTTTTCGTGCATCGTTTGCGGGCCGGCCTCCGTACTCAAGTCTGTAGGATTTTGCAGGAACATAACCTGATCGACACGCCGGTCGGCCTTCAAGTAATCGGTAAAACACCGGATGCCGGCCTCGGCCGCCTGATGACCGGCGTTGAAAGAACCCGCTTCGGCGCTGACCAGAACCAGCGCATGAGGTGAATGCGGCGTTGCCGGAAGTGCATCGACAGCATACCGGTCATGAGACCACTGCCAGCCCAGACGCTGCAGCCGGATTGCAGGACAGGCCGCAAGCGCCTCTGCGGTCATATCCACGGCGTGCTGCGGCAAGCGGGCGTTTGCTGCCAGCAGACTTTCCAGCGTGGCCAGCGCCTTTAATGTGCGGTCATCCGGCGGCAAGGGCTGGCTGCTGAATGTCTCCCGGTACAGCTGTTCTTGCCGCGCAGCCGCCAGTGCAAGCTGTTGCACTTTGGCCTCCTTGACGGCAGCAGCCTCAAAAAGACGATTGGCCAGAACCAGACCCGTCAGCACTATCAGCAAGGAGGCTGAATGAATCAGGCGTTGCTGCAGATAAGAGCGATGGTTTCTGGTAGCAGCGGGCGGCGCAAAGTTGGCCGAACGTCGCCCGCTGACCAGCAAGTGCATATGCATGAGCTCCGGACAGACGTGGAGAACCTGCGGATCCAGCCTGAACCGTTTAGCAAGCCGCGCATGATCAAGTTGCGTGAAAATACTCTGCGCCGTCTGCTGATGCGGCCGGAGCGGCTGACTTTGCACGATCACCGCTTGCAGTACGGTGTCTCTGGAAATGCATCGTTGGCTGATCAGATAATGTCTGGTCTTTTCGATCTCGGCCGGATAATCCGTCTCCGCAGGATTTTGCTGCCCGTGCTGCCCGGGCACGAGACGGCTGAAACGTAGGCGACCATGGGCGAAATACGTCTGCCGCAAACCGCTGCAAAGCGACTCGCACAAAAGCAAATGCGCGGCATCGAGGCGATGATGTG
>DIVE01000134.1:4998-6011 GCA_002423265.1 Methylophilaceae bacterium UBA6140
TGCAGAAGTTGGCGGCGCTCATTGACGCCGACATGCGGCAGAATTTCCAGACGGTAATCTTCTTCCAGCGCATCGACCAGCAAATACAGCGTAGTGTTGCGGAACGTCTTCAGAAAAAGCCCGAAATCCTCCAGCCCCTGCGGATCCGGCCGAAACACCCGATGCCAGAGCAGACGACCGAAACGCCATCGACCGGCGATCAGTTGATCATGGCTGGCGCAAAGCACGATTTTTGAAAACATCTGCGCGCCACCCTATATCTTCATTTGAGCAAAGGCACCATACAGCGGGCCGAGCACTGCGATCATGATGAATGCAAGAATGACCCCCAGCAGAACCGTCAGCGCCGGTTCTATCAGCTTCATGAGTCTTTCTACCCCCTCCGTGATATCACGGTCGTATAAATAGCTGATTTTGTTCAAGGACTTATCCAGTGCGCCGGTGGTCTCTCCAACGCGGATCATGCGAACCACCAGAGGCGGAAACAAGCCGATGTTGCTGAAACTTTCACTCATGCCGTTGCCCGCCTCTATTTGTTGCCGTATCTGCACCAGCGCCTCTGTCAGCACCCGGTTGGCAACAATCTCTTCACTGGTTCTGAGCGCATCCAGTATCGGGATACCGGTTTGATACATCATTGAAAAATAACGGGAGAATCTGGCGAGAATGATTTTCTGCAAAAGCTCGCCGAACACTGGCAGACGAAGTTTCAGGGCATCGTAGCGGTAGCGCATTTTCGCACTGCGCTGCAATACCGGCAGGACCGTTGCCAAGCTCAGCAAGGGCACAGAAAACATCAGCCACCAATAACGGGTCAGCGTATCTGAAATAAAAATCAGCATGCGGGTTTCGACCGGCAACGCTTGCCCCAGCCCCTGCAGAAAAGGCACCAGCTGCGGTACCAGATACATCATCAAAAAAATCACGGCGCCGATGACTGCGAGCAAAACCAGTAATGGATAGGTGATCAAGCGCCAGGTTTGCGCCTGTAACTCATCCTGCCATTTAAGGGT